>NZ_JBHYUG010000007.1:0-1276 GCF_042749375.1 Streptomyces sp. NPDC059477
CGCGGCGGCGCGCTCTCTCTCGCGCGCCCCCCACGCCCCCCGCCCCCCCCCCCACGGCTCCCCTCCCGGTCCCGTGGAGCACCTGTTCCAGGCCGGACACCAGGCGGCGGACGTCCACCTGGGGGCGCACCACGAGCCGCAGGAAGCGACTGGAGGAACCGATCTGGTTGCCGCACTCGCGGACCAGGATGCGGTGCTCGGTGAGCAGCCGGTCCCGGACGACGGTCCCCTCCGCGCCCACCGGCAGCCGTACGAAGAGGAAGTTGCCCTGGGACGGGTAGACGGTGAGGCCCGGCAGCGAGGCGAGCCGGCTCGCCATGTCCAGGCGGTCCCGGCGGACCTGGTGCAGGCTCCGCGCGTACTCCGGGCCGTGCTCCTTGAGCATGAAGACCACATACTCGGCGAAGGAGTTGAGGTTCCATTTCGGCAGCATCGCGCGGATCCTGCCCGCCAGCGCGGGGTTCGCGACGAGGTAGCCGAAGCGGATGCCGTGCAGGCCGAAGTTCTTGCCGAGACTGCGCAGCACGATGACGTTCGGCCGGATCATCGCCTCCCGTACGACGCTCGGTTCGGCCTCCGCGTCCGCGAACTCCAGGAAGGACTCGTCGATCACCACCAGGTCCCGGTCCGCCATCGCGTCCATGAACCGCACGATGGCGTGCTTGCGCAGGAAGCCGCCGTCGGGGTTGTTCGGGTTGCAGAGCACGGCCACGCGGGTGTCGCGGGCGCGGATGAACTCCGCGTACCGGGCCAGGTCCAGGGCGAAGCCGCTCGACTCCTGGAGCGGGAACATGTCCACCCGCTTGCCCGTCTCCATCGGCTGGTCGGTCCAGCGGCCGAAGGTGGGGACGGGGATGGCGAGGGATTCACGGACCAGGAGGTGATCGATCCAGGTGATGAGTTCCGTGGAGCCGTTGCCCATCGCCACGCACTGCGGCGGCAACTGGAGGAGGCCGCACAGCTCGGCCGTGATGGTGTCGGCGCCGCTCGGGTAGTACGTGACGATGTCCCGCAGCCGCGCCGCCATCTCCTCGAACATGGCGGGCGTCGGGAAGTACGGGTTGCAGGGGATGCAGAAGTCCACCGGGCCGGACCCGTCGCCGCCCTCCCGCGTCAGCGCCGCCATCGACGGACTGTGCGCCGCCGTACCGCGGAACAGCGAGGTGACGTTGTCAGCCAAAGCGACCTCCATGAGGGGCGGGGGCGGGGGGGGGGGCGGGGGCGGCGCGGCAGGGGGGGGGCCCCCGGGCGGTGTCGGGGGGCGCCGCGCCGGTAT
>NZ_JBHYUG010000007.1:1286-45648 GCF_042749375.1 Streptomyces sp. NPDC059477
AGTGTCACACACACTGCCCGCTCTGGGGGGGGGGGGCGGGGGGGGGCCGCGGGGGCCGGGTGTTTGTGGGCGGCGCGGGGGGGGGTCCGCGGGGCCCGCCCTTAGGTACGGGGCGGGGTGGGGGGCCGTTCAACGGGTGTGAGAGAAGTGTGATGTCCGGTGGGGCCGCACCTTCATGGAAGTGAACCGAGGACCAGAATGACCATCAACGTCTCGCATTGTTCCTTCGGGTACCGGCGCCGGGATTTCGTCCTGGACGACCTGACGCTCGACATTCCGTCAGGGTGCTCGGTGCTTCTCGGGCCGAACGGTGCCGGTAAGTCGACGCTGCTGGCGTTAGCCGCCTCCGCGCTCAGACCCCGCAGGGGCCGTGTGACGCTCGGCGACCTCGACACCGGTCGGCGAGGGGATCTGAAGGAGTACCGGCGGCAGGTCGGCTGGCTGCCCCAGCGGGTGACCGCGGTCCCCGGGCTGCGGGTTCGGGAGCAGACAGCGTATGCCGGGTGGCTGAAGGGCCTGTCGCGACGGGACGCGTGGGACCGCTCGCTGGCCGCCATCGAGCGGGTCGGTCTGGGCGAGTTGGCCGACCGGTCCGCCGAACACCTGTCGGGGGGCCAACTACGGCGCCTCGGCATCGCCCAGACACTCGTGCACTCGGCGCGGGTGGTCCTCATGGACGAACCGACCGCCGGCCTCGACCCGGCGCAGCGACGGGTCTTCCGCGCTCTTCTGGAGAGGCTCAAGGACCAGGCGAGTTTCGTGGTCTCGACCCATCAGACGGACGATCTGGCGGACAGCTACGACTCGGTTCTCCTGCTCGACCAGGGGCGAATCCTCTTCCAGGGGCCCACCGCGTCCTTTCTCGACCTGGCGCCTCGGCAGGTCGAGAAGGAGCGGCGGGCCGAAGCGGCCTACACCGGTCTCGTCGAAGAGGAGGTGTAGACATGCCGTGGCGTACCGTGCTGCGCGTGTCGATCGCCCCGCGCATCGGCATCCCGCTGATCCTGTGGCTGCTCCTCTACAGCGGCAATGTCACCGAACTCGTGACGCGCGGCTACTGGCCGTCGATCGCCGCGCAGACAACGTCGCTGCTGGTCTGGACGGCCCCGGCCGTGGCTGCCTGCGGCGCCTGGGAGGGCCTGCGGCTCCGGCGGTCCCAGGTCCTCCAGCAGGCACCGGCGCGCACTTTCGGCACCGTGTCACTGACTGCCCTGGCGCCGACGCTCGTTGTGGGCACCCTTGCCGTGGTGCTGGCCCTGGGGCTGCTCCTGCCGCAGGCCGAGGGCGTTCCCGACCGGATCTCCACGGCCGTACTCGCTCTGGAACTGCTGGTCATCACGGCCCACACCGCCGTCGGGTACGTCATCGGGCTCTCCCTGCCACGGCTGCTGGCGGTCCCGACGGCACTGGTGGGCAGCTTCGTGTGGATGGCCTATCCGGCGTCGATGGACGTCTTCTGGGTCCGGCAACTGAACGCCACCAACCTCGCGGAATGCTGTGCGCTCGACCAGGTGCCGGAACCCCGGAGCATCCTGGCGCCCCTGCTCGTGTCGGTCGGCCTGATCGTGGCCGCGTGGCTGGCGACCACGAGTCGATGGGGGCCGCGGATCACCGCGCCGGTCGTCCTGGCCGTGATGGTGGCCACCGCGGCCTGGGTCGTCCGTCCTCTCGGATACAGCGCGGCGGAATCCCGTTCGCCCGCCCTGCGCACCTGCTCCAGCACCCAGCCGCGGGTCTGCCTCTGGCCCGAGCAGCGCCGGGCCGCCACCGATGTCGTCGAGTGGGCGACGGACGCCCGTACCCGCCTGGCCGCATTCGGTGTGGCGACCGCTCCTGAGCTGTCGCCGAGAGCATCCACACCGTCGTCGAACGACGTCCGCGCCCTCGTCGCGCTGAGCGCGCTGCCCCAGGACATTCCGAAGTGTGCGGAGAGCGGGCAGTGGCCCGGAGCCGTGGCTGCGGGGCCGCTCAGTGTCTGGCTCACCGTCACCGCCGGAGCGGACGTCCGGATCGTGGCCTCGCGCTATGCGCCGGAGGATGTGGAGACGGCCACGCGGGTTCGCGAGCAGCCCGACCCGGTGCAGGCCGCCTGGTTCCAGCGCAACGCGGAAACGGTCACCGGATGCGATCTGCAACCCGACCTCGACCCCGCCCACTTCTGAGCGTGCCACCACCGCACACCACGGAGAGAACCCAATGGACTGGTGGCTTCGCGTACGCCGCGTGCCCGCTGTCTGCGCGAGCCTGGTCGCCTGCCTGCTCCTCGGTGCCCTCGCCGATTCCATCCACATCCCGGTCCCGGTGGTCCTGGGCGGAGTGTCCTTCCAGATGCCGCTGCCCTTCCTCCTTCCGCTCGTACCGGTATGCCTCATCCTGTACGGCCAGTCGCGGGGGATGAGCGCCCTCGAAGCAACCGCCGTCCGCCCGGTGAAGCGGTGGGACACCGGATTCATGACGGCCTGCTGCCTGCTGGCGGTGACAGGAGGCTGGTCCATCGCGTCCATGACGGGCCACGTGCTCGCCGCGGGGATGGCGCGCAACTTCCTTGGCTACCTCGGGCTCGCCCTGCTGCTCCGTCCGCTCATCGGCCACAGCGTCACGGCGGTGGCCATCACCCTTCTCCCGATCGGATGCGCCGCCTTCGGCGTCCGCAACGGGCGACCCCACAGGTGGGCGTGGCCACTGCACGAAGCGGCGAGTCTGCCGTCCTTCCTGGTGGCCGTCGCCCTGGCGGTCACCGGGATCGCCGTGTCCCTTCTCCCTCGTGCCGTCACCCGCCGTGCTCATGCCGAGGGCGGCTGAGCGCCGCGCGTGTGTCAGACGAGCACACCCTCCGGTTCCTTCGTCCACCGTTCCAGCAGGTCCACGAACTCCGCGCCCCGGTCGGTCCAGTCCAGCTCGGACAGGGCCGCCTCCCGGCCGCGTTCGGCGGAGCCGAGCCGTAGGTCGGGGTCGGTGCGCAGGCGTCGTACCGCCATCGCCGCCGCCGCCGGGTCCTCGTAGGGGACGACGAGGCCGCAGCGGTGGCGTCGCACCAGGTCGACGGCGAGCGGGTTCGGGGTGGTGACGACGGGGATGCCGTGGGCCATGTACTCGACGACCTTGGTGGGCCGCGAGTGACGGTAGTTGGGCTGGTCGTGCAGGAGGGAGAGCCCGGCCAGGGCGCCGGAGAGCAGGCCGAGCGCGCGGTCGTTGGGGAGGTAGCCGTGCCAGCGCAGCACGCCGTCGCGGTCGGCGGCGGTGAGCGCGTCACGGACATCGGGGTCGGCGGCGCCGACGACCTCCACCCGTACCTCGGGGGCCAGCAGCCGCGCGGTCTCGATCAGGTCGAGCGCGCCGCGCGCCCGGGAGAGATGGCCCAGGTAGACGGCCCGGTCGGGGCCGGGCGGCGCGGGGTGCTCGCGGGGCACGACCGGGAGGTTGGGGACGACGGGGTGCGGCTTGCGGAAACGTTCCTGGTAGGCGTCCTCGGCGAGTAGCAGCCGTACGTGCCGTTCCGCGAGGCGTTCCGCGGCCCGTACCGCCGCCCGCAGCGGGAGCCGCAGCGGGGCCGGGACCCAGCGCTTCATCACCAGGGCCGCCGCGGTGTCCTCGTGCACGTCCCACACCGTCACCGGGGCGCGGCCCTCGCGGCGCCAGCGGCGCAGGGTGCCGGGCAGGGCGAGCAGCAGTTCCGGATCGTGCAGGATCACGACGTCCGCGTCCGGGCCGCGCTCGGCCAGCAGGGTGCGGGCCGCGCGCAGGGCGGTGCGGCGGTCGCGTCCGGCGGCCCGGGGCAGGTCCAGGCCCTCCACGTCCGGGCGCGGGGTGACCTGGCGGGCGGCGAACGGGGCCGCGAACATCACCTGGTGACCGCGCTCCTTCAGCGCGGCGATCTGCCGGTGGAGGATGCGCGCGTCCTCCGGATGGTGGACGACGGTGACCACGAGTATCCGCATCAGAGCAGCACCTTTCGGCTCCCGCGCGAGGTCAGAGCACTTCGACGCCGGGCCGGAAGATCCGCCCCCGGGTGTCGAAGAGCAGCCGGGCCGCGTCGGACAGGGCGGGCAGGTCGTAGGAGGAGTGGTCCTGGAGCAGGATCGTCAGGTCGTGGTCGGCGACCGCGGCCATCGGGTCGTCCACACGCGGGACCGGCACACCGTCCACGGTCCATTCACGGACGTACGGGTCGTGGAAGCGGACGTCCGCCTCCCGCCGGCGCAGCAGCCGGGCCACCGGCACCGCCGGGCTCTCCCGCTGGTCGGCGATGTCCGGCTTGTAGGTGACCCCGAGGAGCAGCACCCGGGAGCCGTGCAGCGGCCGTCCGGCGTGGTTGAGCAGATCCTGGGCGCGGCGCACGACGTACTCGGGCATCCGCCGGTTGATCTCCTGCGCCAGCTCCACGAACCGGAACTCGTAGCCGAGCGAGGAGCGCACCTTGTACGAGAGGTAGTTCGGGTCGATGGGGATGCAGTGGCCGCCGACCCCGGCGCCGGGGCGGAAGGCGTGGAAGCCGAACGGCTTGGTGCTCGCGCAGCGGATCGCGTCCCACAGGTCGACGCCCAGCTCGTGGCTGATCACGGCCAGCTCGTTGACCAGGGCGATGTTGACATGCCGGTAGGTGTTCTCCAGCAGCTTGGCCATCTCGGCCTCGCGGGTGCCCTTGGCCTGGACGACGGTGTCCACGAGCTTGCCGTAGAAGGCGACCGCGCGGGCGGCGCAGGCGGGGGTGCAGCCGCCGACCACCTTCGGGGTGTCGCGCAGCCCGAAGCCCGGGTTGCCGGGGTCGATGCGCTCGGGGGAGAAGGCGAGCGAGAAGTCCTGACCGGCCCGCAGCCCCGACACCTGCTCCAGCAGCGGCCGTACGACCTCCTCGGTGGTGCCCGGGTAGGTCGTGGACTCCAGGACGACGAGCTGTCCGGGCCGCAGCCGGGCCGCGATCTCCTGCACGGCCGCGGTGACCGCGCTCAGATCGGGCCCGCCGTCGCTGTTCAGCGGCGTCGGCACACAGATCACCACGGTCTGGGCGCGGGCCAGGCAGCCGGGGTCGGTGTGGGCGCTGAATCCGGCGGCCAGCATCGCGCGTACGTCGTCGTCCGGGACGTCGTCCACATGGGAGCGTCCGGCGTTGAGCGACGCGACGATGCCGGGGTCGCGGTCCAGGCCCACGACCCTCAGGCCGACCGTCGCCGCCTCCCGGGCCAGGGGCAGTCCGACATAGCCCAGCCCGATCACCGCCAGCTCGGCCGTGATCTCCGGGTCCGTGGGTTCCGGGGCCGTGATCTCCGGGTCCGTGGTCTGACTACTGCGCGCGGCCTGCATGGGCATTCCTCCCCGTCAGCGGTGGTGGCTGCACCCGCGCGGCCCGCGCCTCAGACAGCGCCGAGGGCGCGGTACGCCTCGCGGGTCGTCTCGGCGACCCGCGTCCAGGTGCGGTCGCGGGCCACTAGCTCGCGCGCGGCCGATCCCCATTCGTACCGGTTATGACCGTAATAGAGTTTTTCCATACTTTCAGTCCAGGATTGCGGGGAGTCGGGTGGAATCAACTGTCCGGTCTCACCCGGCATGACGAGTTCCCGCAGCGCCGGGAGGTCGCTGGCGGCCACCGGCAGCCCGCTCGCCATCGCCTCCACCGGCTTCAGCGGGGTGACCGTCCGGCACACCCGCTCATCGGTGCGCGGCACGGCGAACAGGTCCAACACCGCGTGATACGCGCGTACTTGGGTGTGCGGCACCCGCCCGGTGAACAGCGCCGTACCGTCGTCGAGACCGAGCCGCGCGGCCAGCGCCGCGAGCTCCGCCCGCTGCGGTCCGTCCCCCACGATCAGCAGCCGCACCGGCACCCCGCGCCGCCGCAGCGCGGCACCCGCATGGAGCAGCGTGCCGATTCCCTCGTGTGGCGCAAGGGTGCTGACCGTGCCGACCACGAAGTCCTCCGGCGCGATCCCGAGCCGCGCCCGCAGCGCCGCCCCGTCCGGAGGCGGAGCGAGGAACGCCGCGTCGACCGCGTTCGGCACGATCAGCACCCGCTCCTCGGGCACCCCGCGTCCCACGATCTCCGCCTTCATCGCCGCGCCCAGCGTCAGCACCAGGTCCGCCTCGCGCATGACGGACGTCTCCAGCTCGCGCCGGGCCCGGTAACTGGGGTGGGCGGGGGTGCGGCCGGGTGCCTGGGTGAGCCAGGTGTCCTCCAGGAAGCCCCGCACCTCGTACACCACCGGCAGCCCGTAGGACGCGCGCAGCGCCAGCGCGACCCGTCCGTTGCCGTGGTCGGTCGCCGGATGCAGCACCGCCGGGCGCAGCCGCTCCACCAGCCGCCCGGCCAGCTCCGCGTCACGGGCCAGCAGCGCGGACTGCCCGTACGGCAGCCACCAGGGCAGCAGCCGGTGGTGCGGGACGCCGGCCACCGACTCCACCGGCCGGGCCGCCATCACCCCCTGTGCCACCGGGAACCCGATCCGGGTCACCACATGCGGATCGAGACCCAGCGCCCGCTGCGCCTCGGCGATCTTCTGGGTGCGCACGGTGTATCCGGCGTGCTTGACCGGCAGGGAGTTGGTCACCAGGTGCAGCACCCGCCCCGGCACCGGCCGTACCGCCGACCGGGGGAGCGGCGGGGCCACCCGTCCCCCGTCCGGAGCAGCCGCCGGACCCGCCGCGCGGGCCCGCGCGGCGAGCCGCCGTTCGAGCGACCCGGCCCGCCGCCGCACGGGCGGGGGCAGCATCCGCACCCCCAGCAGCATCGCCCGGACGGGGTCATGGCGCAGCTCGCCCCAGGCCACGGAAGCGGCCAGACTGAGCGCGCGAGGGGATGGTGTGGGGATATGGCGTGACATGACATCACGTTAGATGGAAAAAATGGATAAGTGCGATATGAAGCATGAAGTAGGTCATGGCGTAGGTCATGGCGTAGGTCATGGCGTAGGTCATGCAGCAGGTCATGCAGCAGGTCGTGAAGCAGGTCATGCAGCAGGCAGGTAGAGGGACGACATGAAGGACGACATGAACGGGGTCACATGAACGGGCGCGTACTCCACGTCGTCGGCACCCGGCCGAACTTCGTCAAGGCCGCACCGGTCGTGGCCGCGCTGCGCGCGGCGGGCTGTGATCAGGTCCTGGTGCACACCGGCCAGCACTACGACGAGCGGATGTCGGACATCTTCTTCCGGCAGCTCGGTCTGCCCCGGCCGGACACCGACCTGGGCGTGGGCTCCGGCAGCCAGGCCCGCCAGACGGCCGAGCTGCTGATCGCCCTGGAGGGCGAGCTGATCGCCCGGGATCCGGCCCTGGTCATCGTCTACGGCGATGTGAACTCGACCCTGGCCGCCGCCCTGGTCGCCGCCAAGCTGGGCATCCCGCTCGCCCATGTGGAGGCCGGGCTGCGCAGCTTCGACATGGCGATGCCGGAGGAGGTGAACCGGCGCCTGGTCGACCAGCTCGCCGAGCTGCTCTTCGCGACGAGCCCCGAGGCGATCGGGCATCTGGCCCGCGAGGGTGTCCCGGCCGACCGGATCCATCTGGTGGGCAACCCGATGATCGACACCCTGCTCACCCACGTGGACCGCTTCGACCCGGCCGCGGCCCGTACGTCCCACGCCCTGCCCGAGCGCTACGGCGTGGTCACCCTGCACCGCCCCGCCAACGTGGACGACCCGGAGGCGGTACGGGCCGCCGTGCACGCCCTGACCGAGGCGGCCCGGCTGATCGACCTCGCCGTGCCCCTGCACCCCCGGGGCCGGGCGGCCCTGGGCGCGGCGGGGCTGGCCGACGCCCCCGGCATCCACATCCTGGACCCCCTCGGGTACGTCGAGTTCATGAGCCTGGTGCGGGGCGCCGCCGCCGTGATCACCGACTCGGGCGGCGTCCAGGAGGAGACGACGGTCCTGAACGTCCCCTGCCTGACCCTGCGCACGACCACCGAACGCCCGGTCACGGTCACCCACGGCACCAACCGCCTGGTCGCCCCCACCGAACTGGTCCCCGCCCTGCGCAAAATCCTGGACACGACGACCCACCCCCCAACAGAGGGCCCACCCCTGTGGGACGGCCACGCGGGCCCGCGTATCGCGAGGACCATCACACGCTGGCTGGACCACCATGGCTGAGGGCGCCGGGCTTCTTGGCGGTGACGGGGCGGGCTTCTCTGCGGCGGAGGGCGCCGGGTCATACGGGAGCGGGCGCGCTGGCGCGTCCATGGCAGCGGGCGTCGGGCCTGATGGCAGCGGGGGGATGGGCTTGCCCGTGGCTGGGGGCGCCGGGGCGCGTGGGCTCGATGGCGGTGGTGGGGCGGGCCTTTCCGCGCTTGGCGGTGCTGGGCGTCACGGCGGTGGTGGGGCGGGCTTCTCCATGGCCGGGGGTGCCGGGTCATACGGGCGTGGGCGCGCGGGCGCGTCCATGGCAGCGGACGTCGGGCCTGGTGGCAGCGGGGGGATGGGCTTGCCCGTGGCCGGTGACGGCACCGGCGGGTCGGACCCCTGCACGGCCGACGGCACCACACCCATCGGCAGCGCCGGGGCGCTCTCCTTCACGCCCGAGGACACCCGGCCCCACGAACCCTCCGGCAGCGCGGTCACCCGTACCTACTGGGACACCCGTCACCGCGTCCACGACCACCTCGCCTCCGGCGGTCACATCGGCCTGGACCGGGCGGGCAACGAGATCTTCTACGCGCTGCGCCTCGGCGCGCTGCTCCCCCTGATCGGCGACCTGGCCGACCCGACGGCCCCGCTGTTCGTCCTGGACGCGGGCTGCGGCAAGGGCCACTTCGCCCGTGCCCTCGCCCGGTGCGGCCACCGCGTCGACGCCTTCGACACCAGCGAACAGGCCGTCGCCCACGCCCGCGCCGAGGGCGGCGGCCCGCGCTACGCCGTCGCCGCCCTCGACGCCTGGCGCAGCCCCTGGCCCTACGACACGGTCCTGTGCCTCGACGTCCTCTTCCACGTCCTGGACGACGAGGAGTGGTCCGCCGCCCTGCGCAACCTCGCCTCCCTGGTCCGCATCACCGGCCGCCTGATCATCACCGACGAGAACGCCCCGGCACGCCGCCTCCGAGGCGACTACATCGTCCACCGCACGGCGACGGAGTACGCCGCCGTCCTGACCCCGCTCGGCCTGCGCCCCACGACCTTCACCCCGTACGGCTTCCGCGAGAACGAGGTCGGCTTCCACGTCTTCACGAGGGTCCGCTGATGCGCGCGGCCGACCGGCCGGCGGACTCGACACCGCGCGCAGCCCGCCGACTCCGGGACTCGCCGCGCCGGTCTCCCCGCCGCACGGCCGACTCCACGCCGGCCTCCCGCCGCCGCCCGGCGGGCGCGTCGCCTCGCCCCCGCCCCGCCCCGGTGGGCGTGCCGCCAGGCTTCCGCCCGCTCTCGGCGGGCGCCCCGCCCCGCCTTCGCCGTGCCCCGGCGGGCTCCCCGCCCTACCCCCACCACCCCCCGAAGCACCCGCCGCCGCGCGCGACCGAGCGTACGAGGACCAGCCGATGCGTCTGACCGATCTGCTCCGCCCCCATCTCGACGGCGTCACCACCGTCGTGGACGCCACCCCCGGCGCCCTCGACCTGGAGCCCTATCTCCACCTCCCCGACGGCGTCACGCTCCGGCGCGGTGCGCAGGGGGCCGGGCAGGGCGAGCTGGTGCTCGTCTCCTACGGCCCCGACGCCCGGCTGCACGGCACCGAGTCCGCCGTCCTCGCCGTACTGGAGCGGATGCGCCCCGGCGGACGCGGCCTGATCGTCTTCGGGCACCGGGGCCCCGACCTGCCCTACCACCGGCTGCTCGACGCCCTGGTCGCCCACCACTGCCAGGTGCTGCGCGCCGCCCCGCTCGACTACGTCCATCTCCACGCGGGCGCGGTGTTCGCCCGTACCGATGAACTCCTGCCCCCCGACGACTGGTTCGGCCGCCCGGTCCCGGCCGAGGGCTTCACCACCGCGCTGCGGATCGCCGACGAGTACGTCCTCGCCGACCTGGTCTCCCGCTCGCTTCGCGCGAAGGTGCTGGACCTGGAGCGGACGGTCGAGGAGACCGAGGCCGCCCGGGGCTCCGAGCGCAGCGACGGACTCGCCGAGCGACTGGCCGCCGCCGAACGGGAGAAGGCCCGCCTCTCCGGCGCCCTGCGCGGCGCCCGGGACCGGGTCGAGGTGCTCCAGGCACGGGTGGCCATGCTGGAGGGCTCGACCTCGCTCCGGGTCGGCCGCGCCCTGGTCTCGGCGGCCCGCTCCCCGAAACGCGGCGCGTCCCGGCTGCCGAAGGAGCTGTACGGGCTGTGGCGCGGACGGACCGCGCAATCGGCCCCCGCGAAGCCGCCCCGGACCGCCGCCGCCGCGACCGCCGAGGCGGAGGCCGTCCAGGACGGCCGTCTGCACCTCGCCCACCGCGCGTTCACGTCGGCCCCCCGCGACCGCCTGGTCCTCACCGGCGTCCTCACCGACGACACCGCCACCGCCTTCGCCGCGGACGCCGTGGTCAACCCCGCCCTGCCGCACGACGGCGAGCTGATCGTCCGGCGCACCGACCCGGACGCCGTCGTCGTCCAGCTCAGCGCCTGCACCGGCTACGGCCCCTGGGCGCACACCGGCACCGGCTTCGCCCCCGACCTGGACCGCCGGCTGGCCGAGATGCTCACCGAGGCCCGGGTCGCGGGCCGCGCCTGCGTCCTGTGGCGGGACGGCCCCCCGTCCGCCGCCCCCGGACTGTCCCGGCTGACCTGGGACGCCGTCATCGACACCGACACCGGGGTGCCGCTGACCGCCCTGGACCCGGCGGTGGACGGCCGCGAACGGCTCCGCGAGACCTTCCGCACCGGCAGCACCCGGGTACGGCTGGCCGAACTGGCCCGCCGCGTCGGCGCCCCCGACCCCCTGGACACCCGCCGCGTCTGCGTCGTGGCCGCCCCGAGCGACCGGGCCGGCATCGCCCGCCTCACCGCCCAGGTCCTCAGCCAGCTCCACCGGCCCGCCGAGGTGGTCGTCCCCGACCCCACCGGCCTGGACGAACTCACCGCCGCCGGGATCACCGTCCGCACCGGTGCCCCCCTCGCCCCCTGGGTCGCCGACTGGACCGACCTCACCGAGGACCGCCCGGACACCCTGCTCCTGGACCTGCTGTGCGCCCAGGAACACTCCGGAGCCGACGCCGTGGGCAGCACCCCCGCGGGCGACGACTACACCTTCGTACCCGAACTGCGCCCCCTCCTCGTACGCCGCTCCCTGCACACCTCCACCACCCCACCCGAGCTATGGGCCCGCCAGGGCCACCGCCTGTTCGCCTGCTGTGGAAAGGAGCCGGCTTGACTTCCTCCCCCGCCTAAAGGCGGGGGATTCCAGCGGTCACCCGCTGGGGTTCCTGCTTCACCGACGACCGCCCCGTCCGGGAGGACTCCCGTTGAGGTCTTACACCGTCTCCACAGGCAGACACGGCCAGTCCGGCCGCCAGAATGTTCTTCGCCGCGTTCACGTCGCGGTCATGCACAGCGCCGCAGTCGCACGTCCACTCGCGGACGTTCAGCGGCATCTTCGCCGCGACCGTGCCGCAGTCCCCGCACAGCTTGCTGGACGGGAACCAGCGGTCGATCACGACGAGTTCGCGCCCGTACCAGGCGCACTTGTAATCCAGCATCGCCCGCAGATCACGCCAGGCCGCGTCGGAGATGGCGCGGGCCAGCTTGTGGTTCTTGACCATGTTGCGGACGGTGAGGTCCTCGATCACGACCGTTTGGTTCTCACGGACGAGTCGAGTCGACAGCTTGTGCAGGAAGTCCCGGCGCCGGTCAGCGATCCGGGCGTGGGCCTTTGCGACGCGGCGGCGGGCCTTCTCCCGGTTCGCCGAGCCCTTCGCTTTCCGCGACAGTTCCCGCTGAGCGTGGGCGAGACGGGCCCGGTCCCGGCGCTCGTGGCGCGGGTTGGTGATCTTCTCACCGGTGGACAGGGTCACGAGGGACGCTATGCCCGCGTCGATGCCGACCGCGTTCGTCGTGACCGGAGCCGGAGCGATGCGGTCGTCGCACAGCATCGAAACAAACCAGCGCCCGGCTGGATCGCGGGACACGGTGACCGTGGTCGGCTCCGCGCCTTCGGGCAGGGGGCGCGACCAGCGGATGTCCAGGGGTTCGGTCATCTTCGCGAGGGTGAGGCGGCCGTCCCGGAACTTGAAGCCGGAGCGGGTGTACTCGGCCGACGCGCGGGACTTCTTCTTCGACTTGAAGCGCGGGTACCTGGCCCGCTCGGCGAAGAAGTTCGCGAACGCTGTCTGGAGATGCCGCAGTGCCTGCTGGAGCGGGACGCTCGACACCTCGGTGAGGAACCCGAGTTCCCCGGCCTTCTTCCACTCCGTGAGCGCGGCGGACGACTGCACGTAGGAGATGCGGCGCTGCTCGCCGTACCAGGCCCGGGTGCGCTCCTCCAGCGCCTTGTTGTACACGAGGCGGACGCAGCCGAACGTGCGCGACAGCTCAGCCGCCTGCTCGTCCGTGGGGTAAAAGCGGTACTTGAAAGCCCGCTTGACCTGCCGCGTCATGCCTCACATCGTATTAGCTCCCGTGTGAGTGGCGGCTGTTGGCCGGTGGCCGGTGGACGCCGGCCCGCCCCGGAGGCGAACCGGCTTTCCCTGCCCTGCTCCGCAGGAGCTTCGTTTCCTCCCCCGGCTGAAGCCGGGGGTATCCACGAAGGAAGGCCCCGATGACTCCGGCGGGAAGCGGCCCCGGCCGCACACTCGACGCGCTCGTCTACGGCGACGTCGACCTCAACCTCATCGACGGCTCCGCCGTCTGGGCCCAGTCCACCGTGCAGGTGCTCGCGGGCGCCGGCTGCCGGACCCGGCTGGTGCTCAAGGCGCCCGTGCGGACCGCGCGGCTGATCGATCCGCTGGCCGGGCTGCCCGGCGTGCGCGTGGTGCGCCCGCACGAGGAGCGGCTGGTGCCGGGCGCCCCCGACCGGCCGCTCTCGCCCGTCCAGGCCGAACGGCTCCTCGCCCGCCTCGACGACGCCGAGCCCTGCGATCTGCTCGTGCTGCGCGGGCGGCGCCTCGTCACCCGGGTCGTCTCCGAAGGCCGTTTCGACGGCCGGATCTGGGCCTACCTCACCGACATCCCGCAATCGGCCGCCGAGATGACCGAGGAGGCCCGCGCCGACCTCACCAGGATCGCCGAGGCGTCCCAGCGGCTGCTGTGCCAGACCGAGGAACTGCGCTGCCTGCTGGAGACCTGGATCCCGGAGGCGGTCGGGAAGTGTGTCCTCAGCCCGCCCGCCGTACCCGAACCCACCTCCCCGGTCCCCGACCATGACCGGCCCGGCCATGACCGGCCGCACGACGGCGGGTCCCACGACGACCAGCCGCACGACTACCAGCCATACGGCGACCAGCCCCACCCCGACCAGCCCCACGACCCCTTCCGGCTCGTCTACACCGGCAAGTTCGCCCCCCTGTGGAACACCCTCCCCATGACCCGCCTCCCCGCCCTCCTCGCCGAACAGGGCATCCGGGCCACCCTCCACACCGTTGGCGACAAGATCCACGACGACCCCGCCCACCCCGGCTTCCGCCCCGCGATGGCCCGCGCGCTGCACAGCACGCCCGGCGTCGAACACCACGGCGGACAGCCCCGCGAAGAAGCCATGCGCATCGCGGGCGACTGCGACCTGGGCCTCGGCTGGCGCGCGCCCGAGCTGGACTCCAGTCTCGAACTCTCCACCAAGGTCCTGGAGTTCGGCGCCCTCGGCCTGCCCGTCGTCCTCAACCGCACCCCCGCCCACGAGGCACTCCTGGGCACCGACTACCCCCTGTACGTCCCCGGCCGCGCCGGACTCGACGACGCCGTGGCCGCCATCGCCCGTGCCGTGCGCGAACCCGGCAGCCGCCACCTGGCCGCCGCCCGCTGCCGCGAGGCCGCCGCCCGCCACACCCTGAGCGCGGCGGCCGGCCGCTGGCGCACCCAGCTCGACCGCGCCTTCCCCGCCGCGCCCCCTGCCGTCGCCGCCCGGCCCCGGCCGCTGCGGGTCGGCGTCGCGGGCCACGACCTCAAGTTCCTCACCCGGCTCATGGACCACTTCCGCGCCCTGCCCGGCCTCGACGTCCGCGTCGACGCCTGGCCCGCCCTCTCCCGCCACGACCCGGTGGCCGGCCGCGAACTCGCCGAGTGGGCGGACGTGGTCGTCGTGGAGTGGTGCGGCCCCGCCGCCGTCTGGTACAGCCGCCACAAACGCCCCGGCAGCCGCCTGATCATCCGCCTGCACCGCTTCGAACTGGAGGCGGGCTGGCCCCAGCAGGTCGCCATCGAGAACGTGGACCGGGTGATCTGCGTCAGCACCTACTACGCCCGCCGCACCCTGGAGCACACCGGCTGGCCCGAGGCGAAGGTCACCGTCGTCCCGAACTGGGTCGACACCGACCAGCTCGACCGGCCCAAGGCACCCGGCGCCCGCTTCCGGCTCGGCATGATCGGCATCGCGCCCAGCCGCAAACGCATGGACCTCGGCCTCGATGTGCTGGAGGCCCTGCGCGCCCGCGACCGGCGCTGGCACCTCGCCATCAAGTCCAAGCCGCCGTGGGAGTACTGGTGGATCTGGAACAAGCCCGAGGAACGCGCCCACTTCGACGACGTCCTGCGCCGGATGCAGACCTCGCCGCTGCTGACCGGCGCGGTCGTCTTCGACGGCTTCGGCGCCGACGTGGCGAGCTGGCTGCGCCGCGTCGGACACGTCCTGTCCACCAGTGACGACGAGTCCTTCCACCTCGCCCCGGCCGAGGGCATGGCCTCCGCCGCCGTACCCGCCCTGCTGCCCTGGCCGGGCGCGGACGAGATCTATGACCGGCGCTGGATCCACCAGGACCCGCAGACGATGGCGGACGCCCTGGACTCCCTGGACGAGCACGGCTGGCGCGCGGCCGGTCAGGAGGCCCGCACCCAGGTACGGAAGGACTTCTCACTGGAGCGAGTGGCCCAGGAGTGGACGGACCTCCTGGTGTCCGGGTGAGGCGACGGGCCGCCAGATGTGGGGGCGTCCTGACCGCCAGGCCCGTACGGGCGTCCAGGCCATGAGAGATACGAGGCTCCCGGCCCGGACGCCCCCGCGTCAGCCCCCCACCCGCGCCTCGACGCCCGCCTCGACCCCCACCTCAACCCGCTTCCTCACCCGGAACGCGAACTGCCCGCAGAACGTGAGCTTGCGCAGATTCACCAGCGCCGTCTGCCGCCGGGTCAGCTTGCCCCAGTCGTCGATCTCCACGTTCAGCGGCGATTCCTCGCTCCAGTACCGCCCGTACCGCTCCTTGCGCTCATGGTCGTACGTGCGCAGGATCAGCGTCACGCCGTCCAGCGAGGGCCGGATCTCCTCCAGCGCCAGCCCGGCCTCCTCGACCAGCACCCGGAACCCGTACGGCGTGTAGTTCCACAGGCTGAAGGAGTGGTACGGCTCGAACTGCGAGGTGCTGCCGATGAACACCCCGCCCGGCGCCAGCACCCGGCCGATCTCGGCCAGCAGATCACGCGGGCGCACGACATGCTCGAAGACCTGATGGGAGTAGATCAGCGGCAGCGAGTCCGTGCGGAACGGCAGCCGGACACCGTCGAAGTGCAGCACCGGGTCGCCGTTCGGCCGGTGCTGCCGGGCCTCGGGGGAGTCGCAGATGTCGACGCCCACCCAGCGCACCTCGGGGTCGTGCCGCTTGAAGTGCGCGGCCGAGGTGCCCCGTCCGCATCCGAGGTCCACCACCCGGCCCGGCGCGCCCGGCGCTTGCATGACCTGGTCCACGTAGTAGCGCGAGGTCACCTGACGGGCGTGGTCGTCGGGGATGCAGTCCTTGAGAAGGTCCCAGAGGGTCGCCATGCGGCGAGGCTACGGCACCACCCGCCGCAACAGATCCCGCAACGCCAGGCGCTCCTCCTCGCTCAACCCCGCCAGCGGCTCACGGGCGAAACGCAGGGAGTCACGGAGGCTGCGGGCGACCCGCAGGCCCTCGTCCGTCGCCGCCGCCAGCTTCACCCGGCGGTCGGCCGGGTCGGCGCGGCGCTCGGCGAGACCGCGCGATTCCAGCCGGTCCACGATCCCGGTCACATTGGACGGCTCGCAGCGCAGCTTCCGGGCGATCCTGCGCATCGGCAGCGGCTCCAGCGCCAGCAGACTCAGCAGCTTGGCCTGCGCGCCGGTCAGCGCGTGCTCGGCGGCGGCCTCCTCGTACTCCTCGTGGTAGAGCGCCACGACCGAGCCGATCAGGTCGACCACCTCCAAGGTCAGTGCGTCGGGACGCCGGGGGAGCGATGGTGTGGCCATGCTTCCCAGGGTACCCCGTTACTTGACATCATGAAATATTAAAGAGCATGATTATTTTAGTCAATGAACTAATGAGCTACTGAAGTAAATGGAGAGCCCGCCCACATGTCTTCGACTCACCCCGCCCTCCCCGCTCTCAGCCGTGAATGGCACCTGCTCAGCCGTCCGGTCGGCTGGCCGAAGCCCGAGGACTTCGCCCTGGTCGAGGCCCCCCTCCCGGTACCGGGCGAGGGTCAGGTGCTGGTCCGCAACCGCTACCTCTCCGTCGACCCCTACATGCGCGGCCGGATGAGCGCCGCCAAGTCCTACGCACCCCCCTACGAGCTGGGTGAGCCGATGCTCGGCGGGGCGGTCGGCGAGGTCGTGGCGTCCCGCGCCGAAGGACTGGCCGTCGGCGATCACGTCCTGCACCGCCTCGGCTGGCGCGAGTACGCGGCCGTGGACGCCTCCGCCGCCGTCCAGGTGGACCCCAAGGCCGCGCCCCTCGCCGCGTACCTCGGTGTGCTCGGCATGACCGGGCTGACCGCCTACGCCGGGCTGCTGCGGATCGCGGCGCTGAAGGAGGGCGACACCGTCTTCGTGTCCGGCGCCGCCGGGGCCGTCGGCAGCCAGGCCGGGCAGATCGCCAGGCTCAAGGGCGCCGCCCGGGTCATCGGCTCGGCCGGCTCGGACGAGAAGGTCCGGCTGCTGCTGGACGAGTACGGCTTCGACGCCGCCTTCAACTACAAGGACGGGCCGGTCGCCGAGCAGCTGGGCGCCGCCGCGCCCGACGGCATCGACGTCTACTTCGACAACGTCGGCGGTGAGCACCTGGAGGCCGCCGTCGGCGCGCTCAGGGTGCACGGCCGGATCGCCCTGTGCGGCATGATCTCCCTCTACAACGCCACCGAGCCCGTCCCCGGCCCGCGCAACCTCGGCCGGCTGATCCAGACCCGTGGCCGGATCGAGGGCTTCCTGGTCAGCGATCACCGGGACCTCCAGCCGCGGTTCGTCCAGGAGGTCGGCCCCTGGATCGCCTCGGGCGCGCTCAAGCACCGCGAGACCGTGGTCGACGGTGTGGAGAACACCCTGGAGGCGTTCCTCGGCGTCCTGCGCGGCGACAACACCGGCAAGATGATCGTCAAGCTCTGACCCCTTCACCGGCCCGCCACCCCTTCAGAGACTTTCCGGCATGCGGTAACTTCTTTCCGAAACCGTCGGGGATCGTGGGCGCGAGTCCCCGGCGGACCCGAGGAGGAAGAACCCCATGCCCATTCAGCAGTCCGACGTCCTGTACACCGCCGTCGCCACCGCCGAGAACGGCCGCGATGGCCGGGTGTCCACCGACGACGGCACGCTCGACGTGGTCGTCAACCCGCCCAAGGAGATGGGCGGCTCCGGCACCGGCACCAACCCGGAGCAGTTGTTCGCCGCCGGCTACAGCGCCTGCTTCCAGGGCGCCCTCGCCGTCGTCGCCCGCAAGGAGAAGGCCGATGTCTCCGGCTCGACCGTCACCGCGAAGGTCGGCATCGGCAGGAACGCCGACGGCTTCGGGATCATCGTGGAGATCTCCGCCACGATCCCCGGCGTCGACACCGAGACCGCCAGGGCCCTGCTGGACAAGGCCCACCAGGTCTGCCCGTACTCGAAGGCCACCCGCGGCAACATCACGGTGACGCTCGTCTGAGGGTCACCCGCGAGGACGGCGGTGACCGCACGCCCCTCCGGGGGACGCGGTCACCGCCGTTCGTCGTGCTCCGTCAGGCCGGCGCCCTGCCTCGGTCCTGCGCCCGTCGGACCGGCGTTGGCGCCCTGCCTCCCTCACGCTGCCGTCGGACCGGCGACCTGACCCCGCCCTGCCTCCGTCCTTGTCACCCGGCCCCGGGCTTCCCCCCCCCGCTTCCCTCCGCTTCCCCCGCTTCCGCCCTGTTGCCCTCAGGTCTCCAGCGCCGCCCGGTGCGCCGCCGCCACGAACCGTTCGTTCTCGGGCGCCGCCCCGCCGGGGTACGCGAACCGGCGCCGCGTGTACCCGTACGCCAGCCCGTTGCGCGGATCCGCGAACGCCTGCGCCCCGGCCGCCCCGCTGTGCCCGAACGCCCCGGCGCCCAGGAAGGGATACGCGATCTCGGAGGGCGCCTGGAAGCCCAGCCCGTACGCACTGTGCGTGCGGGTCACCAGGTCGTACCCCACGGAATGCGGCTGCCCGAACTCCGCCACCGTGTCCTCCTTCAGCAGCGGCGCCTTGCCGTCCACCTCGCCGATCGCCGCCGCGTACATCCCGGCCAGCCCGCGCGCCGCGGCCACCCCGCCGTACGAGGCGGGCCCCTTGGCGCGGACCGCCCGCCCGTTGGGCAGCGCTTCGATGTCGGTGGGCTCGGCCGCGTGGCCGTTGAACGCGATCGACGCCAGCGTGTGCCGACCCCGCGCCACCGCGTCGAGCAGCGCCCGCTGCTTCGCCGTCGGCGCCATCGGCTGCACCGCGCGGAAACGCGGCTCCAGCGCCTGGGGCAGCCCGAGGTGGAAGTCCAGGCCGTACGGCGCCCGGACCCGCTCCTCGAACACCTCCTGGAGGGTGCGGCCGGTGGCCCGGCGGACCACCTCACCGGTCAGCGCGCCGATCACCATCGCGTGATACCCGAACGCCGTGCCCGGCCGCCAGAACGGCCGCTGATCGGCGAGCCGTTCGGCCATCAGCCGGTCGTCGGCCAGCTCCCGCGCGCTGAACCCGCCGTCGGCGCCGACCACCCCGACCCGGTGCGCCAGCAGCTCCCGCAAGGTGACCGCGCCCTTGCCCTCGGCGGCGAACTCGGGCCAGTAGTAGGTCACCCTGCGGTCCAGCTCCAGCGTGCCGTCCTGCACCAGCAGCGCCACCACGAGGTGCGCGGCGCCCTTGGTGCAGGAGTACACCCCGTACAGCGAGTCGGCGCCGACACCGTCCGCGCTGTCACCGGCCCACAGGTCCACGACCCGGCGCCCGCGCAGATAGACGCACAACTGGCCCTCGTAGTCCGGCCGTTCGGACGCGACGAACGCCGTGAACTCCTCCCGTACGCCTTCGAAGCCGTCCGCGACCGTGCCATGGATCTTCACGGCCGTGCCGTGGATCTCCTGTGTCATGCGCTCTCCTCACATGTCATGCGCTCTTCCCACGCTCCGCCGCCACCGGCGCCTGCCACCGTGAACAATGCCCGCCCGACCTGTGCGAACTCCCCCTTTCGGAGATCGGTACGGCGAGCCGCACCCGTTCGACTCAACCGCGACAAGAGGGTGTTGCGCGCACCCGGGCGGACCGCTGCCCCCGCTCGGCCCGGACCGGCCCCGACCGGCCCCGGTAGGGTGCCCCCATGCACGATCTTGGGGCGGGTTTCGGCTATCTCATCAAGGGCCAGCGCTGGATGGCCCGGCACGGCAGGAGTTATGGCTTCGGGCTGCTCCCGGGCCTGGTCACGCTGGTGCTCTACGCGGCGGCGCTGGTCGGGCTCGCGCTGTGGGGCGAGGACTTCGTCAGCTGGGCGACCCCGTTCGCCGACGACTGGGCGAGCCCCTGGCTGGGTCTCTTCCGCGGCTTCCTGACCGCCGTGCTCTTCGCCCTCGCCCTGCTCCTCTCGGTGCTCACCTTCACCGCGGTCACGCTGCTGGTCGGCCAGCCGTTCTACGAGAACCTCTCCGAGCAGGTCGACCGCGATGTCTCGCCGGACGGCACCGCCCCCGAGTCCGGGCTTCCCCTGTGGCGGGAGATCTGGATCTCGGCCCGCGACAGCCTGCGTATCCTGGTCCGCGCCCTGTTCTGGGCGATCCTGCTCTTCGCCCTCGGCTTCATCCCGGTCGCCGGGCAGACCGTCGTCCCGGTCGCCGGGTTCATGGTGACCGGCTTCTTCCTCACCGAGGAACTGACCGCCGTCGCCCTCCAGCGCCGCCGCGTCGACGTCCGCGCCCGCCTCGCCATCCTGCGCCACCACAAGCGCATGGTCTGGGGCTTCGGCACCCCGCTGGCGCTCGCCTTCCTGGTCCCGTTCGTGGCGGTGTTCCTGATGCCGGGCGCGGTGGCGGGGGCGACGCTGATGGCACGGGAACTGCTCGGGGAGGACTTCAAGGAGGACGGGGCGGACGCGGCACAGGACGGCGAGATCAGTGCCGGGAGCGTCCCGCCGCGACTGCCGCAATCGCCCTGACCTGCGCGACGATGTCCAGCCGATTCCGTACGAACGCCGGGTCGGTCACCTCGGTCGTGTTCCCGGCGCTGAACGCCGGACCCGCCTGACAGCGGCGCATTCGCCCGGCAGCGGCGCATTCGCCCAGCGGACCTGCCCAGCGCTCCGGACCCGTCCAGCGGGCTGCCCAGCGCGCCGGACCCGTCCAGCGGCGCCAGGAAGCCCCGGAGCGCGCCCGGCGTGCCGGACGCCCCTCGGAGACCGCCGCCTTGGTGATCCGCCGCCCCGGCGCCCCGCCGACCCGGCCACGCTCCCGCCCCCGCCACCACCCCCCGTGCACGATGGGAGTCACCCGACCCCACCTCGACGAGGAGGCAGCCGATGGCGACGACGACCCCGGGCACCCGGCCCGCGTCGGACCCCCCGGACCCGGACCCGGCGCCCACCCCCGCCGACCGGGCCCGCGAGGCGGCGGTCGAGGCCGCTCTCGGCGTCCTCGGGCTCGATGCCAAGGCCCGGCTGCTGTCCGGTCAGGACATGTGGTCGCTGCCCGCGCTCCCGGAGATCGGCCTGGAGTCCCTCGTGATGTCGGACGGCCCGATCGGGGTGCGGGGCGTGCGCTGGAGCGCCGACGACCCGTCCGTCGCCCTGCCCTCCCCGACCGCGCTGGCCGCCACCTGGGACCCCAGCCTCGCCCGCCGCGCCGGTACCCTCCTCGCCCAGGAGGCCCGCCGCAAAGGCGTGCACGTCCTGCTCGCCCCCACGGTCAACCTGCACCGCTCCCCGCTCGGCGGACGGCACTTCGAGGCGTACAGCGAGGACCCCTACCTCACCGGCCGGATCGGCACCGGATACGTCCAGGGCGTCCAGTCCGGCGGCGTCGGCACCACCGTCAAGCACTTCGTCGCCAACGACGCCGAGACCGACCGCTTCACCGTGAACAACCTGGTCGGCGAACGCGCCCTGCGCGAGCTGTATCTCGCCCCCTTCGAGGCGATCGTCGAGAAAGCCCGCCCCTGGGGCATCATGACCGCCTACAACGCCGTCGACGGCCCGACCATGACCGAGCACCACCACCTGGTCAACGAGGTGCTGCGCGGCGCCTGGGGCTTCGACGGGTGCAACGTCTCCGACTGGACGGCCGCCCGCGACACCGTCGCCGCGATCACCGGCGGCCTCGACGTCGCCATGCCGGGCCCCAGGACCGTCTACGGCCCGGCCCTCGCGCAGGCCGTGCGCGACGGCTCCGTCCCCGAGGCCGTGGTCGACACGGCCGTCCGCAACGTGCTGCGGCTCGCCGCCCGCACCGGCCTCCTGGCGGGCGCCCGACCGGCCGTCACCGACCTCCCCGCGCCGGTCGACGGCGAGGCCCTCGCCCGCGAGATCGCCCGCCGCTCCTTCGTCCTGCTGCGCAACGAGCCCCGCGCGTCCGGCCCCGCGCTGCCGCTGCGGCCCGGCGGCACCCTCGCCCTGCTCGGCGCCGCCGCCCGGGACGCCCGCATCCTCGGCGGCGGCTCCGCCACCGTCTTCCCGCCCCGGGTCGTCTCCCCGCTCGACGGCCTCACCGCCGCCCTCCCCGCCGGGGCCCTGACCTACGCGCTCGGCGCCGACCCCACCACCGGGATGGCCGTCGCCGCCCGGGGCTTCACCCTGCGCACGGTCTGCCGGGACGCCCACGGCGAGATCATCGGCACCGCCTCCGCGCCCAACGGCCACATCCAGTGGACGGACCCCGACCTGCCCGACGGCGTCACCCACGACCGGCTGCACACCGTGGAACTGACCGGCACCTACCTCCCGCGCGAGAGCGGCACCCACACCTTCGGCATCAAGGGCGTGGGCGCCTTCACCCTCACCATCGGAGGCCGGACGTACTTCGAGGGCGTCCAGGGCAACGGCGAGGCCGACCCCTTCGCCGCGTTCTTCGGCACCCCGGTGCCCCGCGCCGAAGCGGCTCTCACGGCGGGCGAACCCATCGAGGTCTCCCTCACCCAGGTCGTCGCCCTGCCCGAGGGCGCCCCGCTGAAGGTCGTCACCTTCTCCCTCGCCCACCAGGAGCCACAGCGCGACCCGGACGCCCTGATCGCCGAGGCCACCGAGGCCGCCCGCGCCGCCGACACCGCCGTCGTCGTGGTCGCCACCACCGAACAGGTGGAGTCCGAGGGCTTCGACCGCACCGACCTCACCCTCCCCGGCCGCCAGGACGACCTGGTCCGCGCGGTCGCCGCCGCCAACCCGAACACCGTGGTCGTGGTCAACGCCGGCTCCCCGGTCGAACTGCCCTGGCGCGAGGACGTGGCCGCCGTCCTGCTGACCTGGTTCCCCGGCCAGGAGGGCGGCGCCGCCCTCGCCGACGTACTGACCGGCGCCCACGAGCCCGGCGGCCGGCTGCCCACCACCTGGGGCGCCCTCGCCGACGCCCCGGTCACCCAGGTCACCCCCACGAACGGCGAACTCGCCTACACCGAGGGCGTCTTCATCGGCTACCGCGCCTGGGACCGCCAGGACCGCACCCCCGCCTACCCCTTCGGCCACGGCCTCGGCTACACCACCTGGACATACGACTCCATCGAGGCGACCGGCGCCGACGGCAGCCCCACGACCGGCCCGACCGTCACCGTCCGCGTCCGCAACACCGGCGACCGCCCCGGCCGCGAGACCGTCCAGCTCTACCTCGCCCCCACCACCCCCGACCCCGGCCGCCCCGCCCGCTGGCTGGCCGGTTTCACGGTGGTCGAGGCCGCACCGGGCGAGACCGCCGAGGCCGTCATCACCCTGCCCGTCCGGGCCTTCGAGCGCTGGGACGAGACGACCGGCTCCTGGTCGCTTGTGAAGGGTTCGTACGACATCCTGGCAAGTTGTTCGATCTTCGACCACAGGCTCGCCCTGACGACTACTGTCTGATCAAGGCCGATTTTCCTCCCACCGGACGGATTCGTCCCCCGGACGGCACAGCGACCCGTCGCCTCCCGACGGACAGCGAGCCGCCCCCTGAACAGCCCCGGCCCGGAACCTGACATCCGGGCCGGGGTTCACGGCCTTCCCCGCAACCACAGCGCTCCGCGCCCCCCGAAGCCATACACCGTCTCCGACCGGAACACCTCACCCGGCCGCAGCACGGTGTCCGGGAACTCCGGCCGGTTCGGCGAGTCCGGGAAGTGCTGGGTCTCCAGGGCGATCCCGTCGCCCGGCGCGAACGGCTCGGTGAGGTGGTCGGCGGTGTAGAGCTGAAGGCCGGGTTCGGTGGTCGCCACGGTCAGGGTCCGCCCGGACGCCGGGTCGGACAGCTCCGCGACCTCCACCGGGGCGCCGGTCACCCCCTTGTCCAGCACGAAGTTGTGGTCGTACCCCGACCCCACCTTCCGTGCCGCCCGGAAGTCGAAGCGCGTGCCCTCCACCGCCGCGATCCCCGTCGGGATCTGATCGGCGTCCACCGGGGTGTACCGCGCGGCGGCGATCCGCAGTTCATGCCCGCCCGCGCTCCCCGACCCCGCCAGATTGAAGTAGCTGTGGTGGCTGAGGTTCACCGGAGTGGGCGCGTCCGTGATCGCCTCGTACGAGATGCGCAGCGAGCCGTCCGCGTCGAGCCCGTACGTCACCGCCACCTCCAGACGCCCCGGGAACCCCTCCTCGCCGTGCGGGCTGACCCGGCTGAGCCGCAGACAGTGCTCGCCCGGCGTCACGTCCCACACCCGCTTGTCGAAGCCGCGCTCCCCGCCGTGCAGCGAGTTCCGCCCGCTGTTGCGGGCCAGCGCGTACGTCCGCCCGTCCAGCGGGAACCGGCCGCCCGCGATCCGGTTGGCGTACCGCCCCACCAGCGCGCCGAAGTACGGCCCCGGGTGGGACAGATAGCCGTCCAGATGGGGGAACCCGAGCACCACGTCCACCCCGCCCGGCACCTCAAGGGACTGCACGATCCCCCCGTAGGACAGCACGCGCACCCGCACGCCGCCCCGCTCGATGCTCCAGCGACCCACCCGGGTGCCATCGGAAAGTGTGCCGAAATGATCACTCATGATCGAAACCCTAGGCCCTTGCCGCCAAAGTCGCCTCGATCAACCATCCTCCGCGGTGACCGTCTCGTAAGCGATCTCCGCCAGCCGCGCCTGACCGTCCTTGCTGGGGTGGAACCAGTCCCAATGGCTCAGCTGATCGGTACCGAACTCGAACTCGTACACCGCGTCCCCGTCGAACCGGCACCGCTGATCCTTCGCGCAGACCTCCCGCAGTACGTCGTTGTACTCCTCCACCCGGTCCCGCACCGACAGCCGCCGCTCGGTCGCCGCCGCGTCCATCGCGTCCGCGTCGCCGAGCATCGACGGGCAGATGCCCAGCTTCCACACCTGCTTGCCCAGCGGGTTCGTCCGCCCCTCCGACCACAGCCGCAGCAGATCCGGCACGCTCGACACATACAACTGCGCCTCGGGCGCCACCCGGCGCAGCGTCGCCACCGCGTCCTGGAACGCCTCCCGGAACTCCGTGACCGGCGTCATCGCCGCCACCGACTGACGGCACGCGTCGTTGGAGCCCGCCATCACCGTCACCAGTTCGGGGTCCCGGGTGGCCGCCTGGGCCATCTGGCCGGGCAGATCGGCCATTCGGGCGCCGGTCTCCGCGTAGTTCCAGCTGTGCGTGGCGGCCCGGGCGTCGCCCAGCAGCCGGACGGCGAGGCTGTCCACCTCCGGGCTGGTCCCGGTGGACCAGGAGACCTCGGGGCAGTCCGACAGGACCGTACAGGCGTCGAAGCCACGGGTGATGGAGTCCCCGACCGCCGCCACCGACCCCGGGCTGACATCCCACACCGGCGTCGGGCTCGGCGCCGGCTGCGCCTTCTTCTCCACCGCCGGGGAGTCGTCACCGCCGACCGCGTCACACCCCGCCGCGCCGACGACCACCGCCGTCATCACCGCGAACACCGGCAGTGAACGCCGCCGCATAACCAGACCCATCCCCACAAAGCCCTCCTCGCCCGGTCACCGTCCCCACCCCATAAGAACGCGTGAGGGTTCCCGGCACCTGACTCGGAGCGCCAGCCGCCCGCACAGGGGTCCTGCCGGGTGAATGGCGGAGGTTTCCCGGCACCAGGACCGACGGTACGTCACACTCCCCACGCCGTCGCACGGTAGCCTCGCCATCGAACGTGGCTGGCCGCCCCACCGCCCAGCCGCCGCACATATTGTCCCGCTCAGCCCGGAGGTCCCGGTGACGACACGTGGAGTTCTGTACGTGCACTCCGCTCCGCGCGCCCTGTGCCCACACGTCGAGTGGGCCATCGCCGGAGTGCTGGGCACCCGCGTCAGCCTCGACTGGATCCGGCAGCCCGCCGCGCCCGGCACCTGGCGCTCGGAGTTCTCCTGGAAGGGCCAGGTGGGCACCGGCTCCAAACTCGCCTCCGCCCTGCGCGGCTGGCAGCTGCTGCGCTTCGAGGTCACCGCCGACCCCTGCGCCACCGCCGAGGGCGAGCGCTACAGCTGCACCCCCGACCTGGGCATCTTCCACGCCGTCACCGGCATCCACGGCGACATCCTCATCCCCGAGGACCGCCTCCGCGCCGCCCTCCAACGCAGCCAGCGCGGCGAGAGCGACCTCCACGCCGACCTCGCCAAACTCCTCGGCAAACCCTGGGACGACGAACTGGAACCCTTCCGCTACGCAGGAGAGGGCGCCCCGGTCCGCTGGCTCCACCAGGTGGTCTGAGGAAGCACGGGGACACGCCGGCCGTCCTTCCGCTTTGAGAGGCGCGGCGAAGGGCGCGATCCAACGGGGCTGCGGGCATCGCCGGGTCCTTTGCTTCTCGGGGCGCGGCGAAGGGTGCGATCAAACAGGGCTGCGGTCAATGCCGTGCTTCTAGGGGCGCGGGGAACTGCGCGACCAGCCACAACCCACCCGCACCCGGCACACCACCGCACACCCAACGGCGATGGCCCGGACCCCCCAGAGGGACCCGGGCCATCAAAGCCACAGCGCCGATCACACCGTCCGGAAGGCCAGCACCACGTTGTGCCCCCCGAACCCGAACGAGTCGTTCAGCGCGGCGATCCGCCCCTCGACAGGCAGCTTCCGCGCCTCTCCCCGCACGACATCCGCGTTGGCCTCGGCCTCGGGATCGATGTTCTCCACATTGATCGTCGGCGGCGCCACCCGGTGATACAGCGCGAGCACCGTCGCGACGGTCTCCACCCCACCGGCACCACCCAGCAGATGCCCGGTCATGGACTTGGTGGCGGACACCGCGAAGTGGTCCACCTCGTCCCCGAACACCTTCCGCAGCGCCTTCAGCTCGGCGATGTCACCGGCCGGCGTGGACGTGGCATGCGCGTTCACATGCACGATCTCCGCCGGATCCAGATCCGTACGCTCCAGCAGGTTCTTCAGCGCCTGAGAGATCCCGCGACCCTCCGGCTCCGGCTGCACGATGTCATGGCTGTCGGCGGAGATGCCCTGCCCGACCGCCTCGGCGTACACCCGCGCCCCGCGCTTGGCGGCGTGCTCGGCGGACTCCAGGACGATCACACCGGCGCCCTCACCGAGCACGAACCCGTCGCGGTCGACGTCGTACGGACGCGACGCGCCCTGCGGGTTCTCGTTGTTCTTGGACATCGCCATCATGTTGCCGAACGCGGCGATCGGCAGCGGATGGATCGCCGCCTCCGTGCCGCCCGCGATGACGATGTCGGCGCGGCCGGAGCGGATCATCTCGATGGCGTAGCCGATGGCCTCGGCGCCGGAGGCGCACGCGGAGACCGGCGTGTGCACGCCCGCGCGGGCGCCCACCGCCAGCCCGACGTTCGCCGACGGGCCGTTCGGCATCAGCATGGGGACGGTGTGCGGGGAGACCCGGCGCACACCCTTCTCCTTGAGTACGTCGTACTGGTCCAGCAGCGTCGTCACGCCACCGATACCGGAGGCGACCACCGCACCGAGCCGGTCGGGATCGACGACCCCGCCGTCCTCACCGGCCTTCGCCGTGAAACCGGCGTCGGCCCAGGCCTCGCGGGCCGCGATCAGCGCGAACTGCGCCGACCGGTCCAGCCGCCGGGCCTGCGGCCTGGGGATGATCTCGGTCGGCTCGACAGCGATCGGCGCGGCGATCCGGACCGCCTGATCGGCGGCCCAGTCGTCCTCCAGGGACTTGACGCCGGAGCGTCCGGCGACCAGGCCCTCCCAGGTTGAGGCTGCGTCGCCACCCAGCGGTGTGGTTGCGCCGATACCGGTGACGACCACGGTGCGATTGGTCGGGCTCACGGGAACTCTTTCTCCAGACGGATACAAGGGTCGACGGCGCCACCGCCGGGTGGCGGCGGACGGGCCGGACCGGGCCGGCCCTAGGCCCTCTGTCGGACAGTCCAGGTCCTGGCGGACCCGATGGACTCAGTCCTGGTGCTTGAGGATGTAGTCGGTCGCGTCGCCGACGGTCTTGAGGTTCTTGACGTCGTCGTCGGGGATCTTGACGTCGAAACGCTCCTCGGCGGCGACGACGACCTCGACCATGGACAGCGAGTCGACGTCCAGGTCGTCGGTGAAGGACTTGTCCAGCTGGACGTCCTCAACCGGGATCCCGGCGATCTCGTTCACGATCTCCGCGAGACCGGCGACGATCTCTTCCTGAGTGGCGGCCATTGTGGCGCTCCTTCGTTTCTTCTCAGAGGGTGTGGCGGTGCGCTCCCTGCCGGACAGCATGATCCGGCACGGAGTGCCTAGGGGAGGGTAACGACAGTGGCGGCGTACACGAGACCCGCCCCGAATCCGATGACGAGCGCGGTGTCACCGCTCTTCGCCTCGCCGGTCTCCAGGAGCCGCTCCATCGCGAGCGGGATCGAGGCGGCCGAGGTGTTGCCGGTGGTCCGCACATCACGGGCGACCGTGACCGACTCCGGCAGCTTGAGGGTCTTGACCATCGAGTCGATGATCCGCTCGTTGGCCTGGTGCGGAATGAAAACGTCCAGTTCGGTGGGGCTGATCCCGGCCGCGTCCAGCGCCTGCTGGGCGACCTTCGCCATCTCGAACACGGCCCAGCGGAACACCGCCTGGCCCTCCTGGGTGATGGCCGGGAATTTCACATTCCCCGCGCTGTCCACCGGAAGCCCGGAGACATCGCCGCCGACGCGGTACTCGTCCCACGGGACCGTCTGTCTGATGGTGTCGGACTTGTCGCCCTCCGAGCCCCACACCGTCGGGCCGATCGCGGGCTCCTGGGACGGGCCGACCACCACGGCGCCGGCGCCGTCACCGAACAGGAAGGCCGTCGCCCGGTCCTCCAGGTCGGTCAGATCGCTCAGCCGCTCCACGCCGATGACCAGCACATGTTCCGCCGAACCCTCGACGATCATGCCCTTGGCCAGGGTGAGCCCGTAGCCGAAGCCCGCACAGCCCGCCGAGATGTCGAAGGCGGCGGCCTTGTCCGTGCCCAGCTTGTCGGCGATCTCGGTCGCCACGGCCGGGGTCTGCTTGAAGTGGCTGACGGTCGAGACGATCACCGCGCCGATCTGCCCGACGGTGATCCCGGCGTCCGCGATGGCCTTGCCCGACGCCTCGATCGACATGGCGGCGACGGTCTCCTCGTCGTTCGCCCAGTGCCGGGTCTCGATGCCGGAGCGGGACCGGATCCATTCGTCGGAGGAGTCGATGTGCTCCAGGATCACCTCGTTGGGCACCACCCGGACCGGGCGGTAACCGCCCACGCCCAGGATGCGCGCGTACGGGGCACCCTTGCTTGGCTTGATCTTCGACATGGCCCGGAGGGCTCCTTTCAGGCGCCCGCCGCGTCGGCGGCAGCTGGGGACGGCTCCGCGGCGGCTGCGGTGACCACGGCGGTGTCTGCGGTGTCTGCGATGAGCCGGCGAGCGGCGTCGAGATCGTCGGGGGTCTTCAGGGCGAGGGTCCGGACGCCGGGCAGCGCGCGCTTGGCGAGGCCGGTGAGCGTGCCACCGGGGCACACCTCCAGCAGGGCGGTGACGCCGAGCGCTTTGAACGTCTCCATGCAGAGATCCCAGCGGACCGGGTTGGCGACCTGGCCGATCAGCCGCTGAAGCACCTCGGCGCCGCCCGCGACGGTCTCCCCGTCCTTGTTGGAGACGTAGGGGACCTTCGGGTCGGCCGGGGAGAGGTCCGCGGCGGCGCGGGCGAGGGTGTCGACGGCCGGGGCCATGTGGTGGGTGTGGAAGGCGCCGGCCACCTTGAGCGCGATGACCTTGCGGACGCCTTCGGGCTTGTCCTCGGCGAGCGCGGCGAGCTGCGCCATGGTGCCCGCGGCCACGATCTGCCCGGCCCCGTTGACGTTCGCCGCGGTCAGGCCGAGCTTCTCCAGATGCGCGACCGACACCTCGGGGTCGCCGCCGAGCAGCGCCGACATCCCGGTCTCGGTCACGGCGGCGGCGTCGGCCATCGCCAGCCCGCGGGTGCGCACCAGGCGCAGCGCGGCGGTGTCGTCCAGCACACCGGCGAGAACGGCGGCGGTGATCTCGCCGACGCTGTGCCCGGCGACCGCGCCGGGCGCGAGGTCCGCGATGTCACCGAGTGCCGCGGCGGACAGCAGACCGGCGGCGACCAGCAGCGGCTGGGCCACGGCGGTGTCCCGGATCTCGTCCGCGTCGGCCTGGGTACCGTAGTGGGCGAGGTCGAGGCCGATGGCGTCCGACCAGCCGGCGACGCGGGCGGCGGCGCCGGGCAGTTCGAGCCAGGGAGTCAGGAAGCCGGGCGCCTGAGCGCCCTGGCCGGGAGCGACGAGTACGAGCACTCTCACACTCTCTCTCGGGGGCGGGCAGCGCCGCCCGTGGGGACAGGGACGAAGAACGACAGGGGGTTTTGTGGACCCTCGACAAAACCCTAGGACTGAAGATCTCCATCGGCCAGACGCCCCAGGATCAGCGCGATCCGCAAAGTGAACGCAGATCGTACATCCGACGGTGACCAACCGGTGACGTCAGTCACACGTCGAAGCCGGTAGCGCACGGTGTTGGGGTGAACGAACAGCATGCGGGCCGCGCCTTCGAGGCTGCTCGCCTGTTCGAGATAGACCGAGAGGGTCTCCAGGAGCGCCGACCCGGCCTCTTCGAGTGGTCTGTAGATCTCCTCCACCAGTTGCTCACGGGCGCTGGGATCACCGGCCATCGCGCGCTCCGGCAGCAGATCATCGGCGAGCACCGGCCGCGGGGCGTCCTGCCAGGCGGAACACGCTTTGAGCCCCGCGGCGGCGGCCTGCGCGGACCGGGTGGCGGCCAGCAGGTCGGGCACCACGGGTCCGGCGACGACGGGCCCGGCGGCATAGGGCCCGATCAGGGATTTCGCGACAGCGAGCGGATTGTCGCTGCCCCCGGCGATCACGACCAGCCGGTTCCCGAGCACCCCCGTCAGCACCTGCAACTTGGCGTGCCGGGCGGCCCGCCGGATCGCCTCGACGGTCAGCTCGGAGTCGCCGTCGGGCGCGGTCCCGAGCACGACACACACATGGTCCGGCGAGTTCCAGCCGAGCGCGGCGGCGCGGGACACGGCCCCTTCATCGGCCTCCCCGCTCAGCACGGCGTTGACCACCAGCGATTCGAGCCGGGCGTCCCAGGCACCGCGTGCCTCGGCGGCCTGCGCGTAGACCTGGGCGGTCGCGAAGGCGATCTCCCGGGCGTAGACGAGCAGTGCCTCGCGCAGCAGCCGCTCGTCCCCCGGCGCGGCCACCTCCTCGATGGCCGACTCCATGACCTCGATGGTGGTCCGCACCATCTCCACCGTCTGCCGGAGCGTGATCGCCCGGGTCAGCTCCCGGGGCGCGGTGCCGAAGACGTCCGTCGAGATCGCCTGCGGGGCGTCCGGGCGCCGGAACCACTCGGTGAACGCGGCGATACCGGCCTGGGCGACCAGCCCGATCCAGGAACGGTTCTCCGGTGGCATCGCCCGGTACCACGGCAGTGTCTCGTCCATGCGCGCGATGGCCTGGGCGGCGAGACTCCCGGAGGACTTCTCCAGCCGCTTCAGGGTCGCGGCGTGCGGGTGGGGTTCGCGCGCGGGCACGTCGTTCCTGCGGGTTTCGGGTTCGGGCACGGCACAAGACTGCCCTATCAGGATGCCTCGGTCGCCTTCGGGGCGCTTTATACCGGTGCGGCGCGGGGCTGGCTACGCTGGTCGCCGTGATGGACATCAGGCGGGCCGACCAGCGCTATCCCGGGGGCGACCCCACCACCGGCATCGCCACGCGCCACGCCTTCTCCTTCGGCCCGCACTACGACCCGGACAACCTCCGCTTCGGCGCGCTGATCGCCTGCAACGAGGAACGTCTCGCGCCCGGCGCCGGGTTCGACGAACACCCGCACAGCCACACCGAGATCGTCACCTGGGTCGTCGAGGGCGAGCTGACCCACCGCGACTCCACGGGCCACGAGACGGTGGTCCGCGCGGGGGACGTCCAGCGGCTGAGCGCGGCGTCGGGCGTCCGCCATGTCGAGCGCAACGCGGGCCCTGCCGGGCTGACCTTCCTCCAGATGTGGCTGGCCCCGCTGACCCCCGGCGGCGACCCGGCCTACGAGATCGTCCGCGGCATCGCCGACGCGACCCCGTACGCGGTCCCCGAGGCGGGCGCGATGCTCCACGTCCGCCGCCTGTCCCCGGGCGAACGCACGGCGATCCCCGACGCGGGCCATGTCTACGTCCACGTGGCCGCCGGCGAGGCCCTCCTCACCGACACGGAACTCGCCCCGGGCGACTCGGTTCGCATCACGGACGCGCGGGGGGTGGAGGCGGTGGGGGTCTCCGGGGCGGAGCTCTTGATCTGGGAGATGGGGTAGGCGGTTCTGCCGGGTGCGGCCCGGTGGGGGCCGGTCGCGCAGTTCCCCGCGCCCCTTAAGAGCAGGGCGTTGCCGCCAGCGCCCGTTCGCTGGAATCCGCCCTGGCCGCGGCCAGTCGTCAGCCCCGCACCTCGCCGAGCACCGCGTCCGTGAACACCGGCCACGCCTCCACCGCCCACGCCCCGAACGCCCGGTCCGTCAGGGCGACGCACGCCACTCCCACCACCGGGTCGATCCACAGAAACGTACCGGACTGCCCGAAATGCCCAAAGGTCCGCGGTGACGACAACGCCCCCGTCCAGTGCGGAGCCTTACGGTTCCGGATCTCGAACCCCAGCCCCCAGTCATTGGGATTCTGCAATCCGTACCCCGGCAGCACCCCCTTCGTCCCCGCGAACTGCACACTCATCGCCTCCGCGACCGTCCGAGGATCCAGCAGCCGCGGCGCCAGCACCTCCGCCCCGAACCGCAGCAGATCCCCCACACTGGACACCCCGTCCTTCGCGGGGGACCCGTCCAGCACCGTGGACGTCATCCCCAGCGGCTCCAGCACCGCCAGCCGCACATACTCCCCGAACGGCATCTCCGTGGCCTTGGCGACATACTCCCCGAGCTGCTCGAACCCGGCGTTGGAGTAGATCCGCCGCTCACCCGCCCGCGCGGTCACCCGATGCTCGTCGAAGGCCAGCCCGGACGTGTGCGCCAGCAAATGCCGAACCGTCGACCCGTCCGGCCCCGCCGGATCGTCCAGCTCGATGGCCCCCTCCTCGTACGCCACCAGCACCGCGTACGCGGCGATCGGCTTGGTGACCGAGGCCAGCGGGAACACCCGCTCGACGGGCCCCCGCACCCCCAGAACCGTCCCATCGGCCCGTACGACCCCCGCCGCGGCATGCGGCACCGGCCAGTCCTCGATCAGCGCGAGACTCTTCAGCGACATGCGACGAGCCTAGGGCGTGCCGTCAAGCTCCCGCCGTGACCGCCCACAGCTCACCCCTTTCTCACTCCCTCCGCTTGCTTGGAGTGCACTCCAAGGTCATAGCGTGGAGGTCATGACGGTGATGCACACCACGGCCATGACCGCGACGGACACCGAGCCGGCCACCACCCCGGCGGACATCTGCGCCGCCCCGCCCCGCCGCCATCCGCGCCCCGCGGGCCAGGACCACTACACCATCAGCGAGGTCGTCGCCTTCACGGGACTGTCGGCGCACACCCTGCGCTGGTACGAGCGGATCGGTCTGATGTCCCACATCGACCGCTCCCACACCGGCCAGCGCCGCTACTCCAACCGCGACCTGGACTGGCTCGACCTCGTCGGAAAGCTGCGGCTGACCGGCATGCCGGTCGCCGACATGGTCCGGTACGCCGAATTGGTGCGCGAGGGCGAGGACACCTACGGCGACCGGTACGCCCTGCTGGAGGCCACCCGCCGGGACGTGCTCGCGCGCATCGCCGAGCTACAGGACACCCTCGCGGTGCTGGACCGCAAGATCAGTTTCTACGCGGACAACGGCCGCGCCCACGAAGGGGAGAGGACCCGATGACGAACGGCAACAGGATCCGGACCGTACGGCTCGGCGCCACCGGCCCCGAGGTCGGTGTCCAGGGCCTGGGCTGCATGGGCATGAGCTTCGCCTACGGCCCCACCGACGAACAGGCGTCCCGCGCGACCCTGGACCGCGCCCTCGAACTGGGCGTCACCCTCTTCGACACCGCCGACGCCTACGGCAACGGCGACAACGAACGCTTCCTGTCGCCCTTCTTCAAGGCGCACCGCGACGAGGTCGTCATCGCCACCAAGTTCGCCCTGCACATCCCGCCGGACGACCCCACCCGCCGGGTCATCCGCAACGACCCGCCCTACATCCGCCAGGCGGTCGAGGCCAGCCTCAAGCGCCTGGACGTCGATGTCATCGACCTCTACTACATGCACCGGCGCGATGTGAACGTCCCCCTGGAGGACACCGTCGGCACCATGGCCGACCTGGTCCGGGAGGGCAAGGTCAAGCACCTCGGCCTGAGCGAGGTCACCGCCGCCGAACTGCGCACCGCCCACGCCGTGCACCCGATCGCCGCCGTGCAGTCGGAGTGGTCCCTGTTCAGCCGGGACATCGAGGCCCAGGTCGTTCCGGCGGCCGGGGAACTGGGCGTCGCGCTGGTCCCGTACTCCCCGCTCGGCCGCGGCTTCCTCACCGGCTCCTTCGTGAACGCCGACACCGAACTCACCGCCGACGACTTCCGCCGCCAGCAGCCCCGCTTCACCGGCGACAACGCCACCGCCAACGCCGCTCTCCTGGCCCCGGTCCGCACGGTCGCCGAGTCCCACGGCGCGACCCTCGGCCAGATCGCCCTGGCCTGGGTCCAGTGCCAGGCCACCGTCCACGGCCTCCCGGTCGTCCCCATCCCGGGCACCCGCAAGCCGACCCGCGCAGCGGAAAACACCGCGGCCACCCGCATCACCCTCACCCCCGAGGACCTGGCCCTCCTGGCCCCCATCGCGGAAAAGGTCCGGGGCCCCCGCTACGCAGACATGACTTTCGCATCAGCAGGCAGGGAGTAAAGGGGGGGAGGGGTCAGCAATGGCGAATCGCCGGTCCGGGGCATCGCCCTTCAGGGTCACGGGCAATCGCCGGGCCGGGCAACGCCGTGTCTTTGCTTTTAGGGGCGCGGGGAACTGCGCGACCAGCCCCCACCCACCCGCACCCGACGAACAACCCAAACCCACGGAACTCTAAAGCTCGGCGAGCAACTCCGCCTTCTTCACCGAAAACTCCTCATCCGTCACCAACCCGGCCCGATGCAACTCCCCCAGATGCCGAATCCGCTCGGCAACATCCGCAGGGTCACGCCGGGCCACCGGCACCACGGCGACCTCCGGCCCAGCGCGGCGTACAGCGGCAAGCACCGCGGCGGCGAACGGCAGTGACTCGTGCACCGGCCCGTACCCCAGCCCGAAGACCACCGCGGCCGGATCCTGATCCGGCTGCGCCGGCTGCCGCACCCCACCTTCCCGCCGCAGCAGCCGCAGATGCCCTTCGAACACCTCCGGCGACCGCCACTCCACTCCGGCGAGGTCGCTGATCCGGAAACTCTGGTCCCCGGCCTTCCACTTCGCCGACGAAGCGCCCGTCCAGAACCAGCGGAACGCGACCGACGTACCGTCGAAGGACGCCTTCGCGTCGTACGCCTTGAAGGACATCGGCACCTCCGGCGGTGCCACCAGATGCCGCTCGGCCGGGCCCGACTCGGTGAGCAGGGCGCGCAGTTCGTCGGCGTAGTACTCGGCGAGAGTCTCCCGCTCGGCGGGCAGCACCAGGCGATAGGGGTCGCTGCTCTCCTTGAGCTGATCCGCCGCCGCCTCCATCAGCGGATCGGCGCCCGGCCGGGGCTCGGCCCGCAGCACCACCGTGCCGCGACGGCCGGGAGTGAGCGTCACACCCTGGAGCGCCGCCAGCGGCACCCGCCGTTCCCCCAGTGCCTGGAGGAGCTTGGGTGTGCGAATCCCCCGTTCGTAGCGGATGAGCACGGAGTCGGACCCGAACTCCCAGGCGCCATTGAATCCGGCCAGTACATCACCCATGCGGCTCATCGTATGTGGCATGAGCTCCTCCGTCCCCTCCCCGCGTACCCCGCAGATTCTGCGACTCTACGCGCGTCCGGCCCCCGCGTCTGCGGGCATACCGGTCATACATGTGTCGGCGTCGTCGGCGCAGTGCACCGAGCCATAAGCGCCTACCCCGATCTCGGCGAAGTTGCGCAGACTCTCCGTGCCCGGTTCGAAGTACCCGGCGTGGCCCCGCGCGCCGACCGCCGACAGCACCCGCGCGCCGAACGCCCGCGAGACCGGATCGGCCCCGTGACCGAGCCCGCCCAACTCCAGGTAGGGCACGTCCTGGATCCAGTCGTCGGCGTCCCGCATCGCCCACACCCGCGCGGAGGTACGCAGCCGTGACACCGTCTCGGCCCGCATCCCGGGGCTGCCGGCCACCGCGATGTCGGCCACCCGCCGGGGCAGCAGCCGCGCGACGACCCCGCAGAGCACCGAGCCGTAGCTGTGGCAGAACAGCGAGACCGGCGCCGCGCCGGGCAGCGCCCGCACCAGCGCGTCGAGCCGGACCGCGCCCTGCGCGGCGCGGGTCGCGGTGGCCGCGTCCACGCCGATGCCGCTGGGCGCGGTGTAGTCGGCCCAGGCGATCACCGCCGTGCGGGTGCCGGGGCTCACCGCGCGCTCGGCCGTGTACAGCGACTCGGCCATGCCCGCGGGCGCCGAGTACTTGCCGGTGGTGCGCTGGAAGGAGAGCAGATCGGTGTCGACGCCGGGGACGACGATCGAGATCCGCTCGGCGCGGTCCAGATCCCCGTACACCTCGGCGACCCGCCCGGAGCCCTCCGGGTCGAAGGCGAGGATGTTCCGGCCGGGCTTCATCAACGCGTCCAGGCGGTGCATCCGGCGGCCCGCCTCGTGCTGTCCGTCGGGGCTGAGGCGGGGGTCGTGTATCCGTTGTCGCTCGACCTCGCGGGCCTGTGCGAGGGCGACACGGTTGGCCTCGTAACGCACCTCGACGGGGGCGCCGTTCATATTGCCGACCGCGAGCGGATAGCGGTGGGCGAGCAGCGCGCGCTGGGCGTCGCCGAGCGTGGCGAAGAACGCGGCGAGCCGGGCGGGTGCCGCGTGCGGGTCGGGGAGCGGGTGCCCGTCGAGGCGGCCGTGCTCCCACGCGGTGATCGAGGCCTGCAACGGGGTCTGGTCACGCTGGTTGCGCATCGCGGTCCAGCCGGTGGTCGCCAGCATCACGAAGACCACGGCCAGGGCGAGCAGCGCGCGCCAGACGTTGAGCGTCGGGGAGGTGTCGAAGGAAGTCACTGGGAGGACACACTAGGAGAACGGGATGGTCTCGCGTGAACCTAGTGAGGGGTATCACGTTTAGAACGCGAGGCAATGGATCAAGCGCACGCCAGGCGCACTACGGGTCCATCACCGGGCCCACCACCCGGCCCACCACGGGCGCACCACGGGCGCACTACGGCTTGCGCCAGTTCGCCGCCAGCGCGGGTCCCACCTGATCGAGGTACCTCAGGGTGACCGCGCGCATGGCCGCCACGCTGTGGTCCTCGCCCTGGGTCCACAGCCGCTCGGTGACCCGCATGACCCCGCCGAACAGCGCCACCGCCACCCGCGGCCGGGGGTCGGCGTCCACATCGAGCCCCTCGCGCTCGGCGATCAGCCGCGCGAACCGGTCCTCCGTCTCCGCGGACCGGCGCAGATGCGCCGCCAGCAGTACGGGCGTCGACTCGATCACCTGGTACATGCGCAGATACTGGTCGACCGTCACGACGGACTCGATCGTCTCGTGCAGCGTGTCCCAGCCGTCCAGCACCGCCCGGCGCAGCGCCTCCAGCGGCGGTTCGTGCGGCGGGCGGGCGCGGACCGCCGCGTAGAAGTGATCGACCGTCATCGTCTGGACGGCGAGGGCGGCCTCCTCCTTGCCGGTGTAGTAGCGGAAGAAGGTGCGCTGCGAGACGCCGACGGCGTCGGTGATGGCGTCGACGGTGGTCTCGTCGTAGCCCTGGGTGGTGAACAGGGCGAGGGCGGCGCGCAGCAGTGCGTCGCGCGTGCGCTGCTTCTTGCGCTCGCGCAAACCCGGCCGGGTGGGGTCCCCGGCCGGCCGCTCCAGCGTGTCCATGACGTCCTCCAGGCCCTCCGGCGAACTGTTCTCCCAGTTCAGGGTATCGGCGAGTGACCTGACAGTTACCGACTTGTGAATTGGTTTGTCAACTGTCAGAGGCTGACATTAGCCTCCTTCACATGACTAGTCAGACCACCCTCGACAAGACTGGGCCAGGGGACGGCGCATCCCCCGGTCCGTCTTCGGCACCGGCCAAGGGGCTGCGTGGCCACCCTTGGTTCACCCTCATAACCGTCGCCGTCGGGGTCATGATGGTGGCCCTCGACGGCACCATCGTGGCCATCGCCAACCCGGCCATCGCCTCCGACCTCGGTGCCACCTTCGCCCAGGTGCAGTGGATCACCAACGCGTACTTCCTCGCCCTCGCCGTCACCCTGATCACGGCGGGCAAGCTCGGTGACCGGTTCGGCCACCGCCAGACCTTCCTCATCGGCGTGGTCGGCTTCGCCGCCGCGTCCGGCGCCATCGGGCTGTCCGACAGCATCGCGATGGTCATCGTCTTCCGGGTCTTCCAGGGCCTGTTCGGCGCGCTGCTGATGCCGGCCGCGCTCGGTCTGCTGCGGGCCACCTTCCCGGCCGAGAAGCTCAACATGGCGATCGGCATCTGGGGCATGGTCATCGGCGCCTCCACGGCCGGCGGCCCGATCCTCGGCGGTGTCCTCGTCGAGCACGTCAACTGGCAGTCGGTCTTCTTCATCAACGTGCCGGTCGGCATCATCGCCGTCGCCCTCGGCGCGCTGATCCTCCTCGACCACCGCGCGGCCAACGCCCCGCGCTCCTTCGACATCCTCGGCATCGCGCTGCTCTCCAGCGCGATGTTCTGTCTTGTCTGGGCCCTGATCAAGGCCCCCGAGTGGGGCTGGGGCGCGGGTCTGACCTGGCTGTTCCTCGGTGTGGCGGTCGCGGGCTTCGTCGCCTTCGCGGTGTGGGAGACGCGGGTCAAGGAGCCGCTGATCCCGCTCGGCCTGTTCCGCTCGGTCCCGCTGTCGGCGGGTGTGGTGCTGATGGTCATGATGGCCATCGCGTTCATGGGCGGCCTGTTCTTCGTGACGTTCTACCTCCAGAACGTGCACGGGATGAGCCCGATCGACGCCGGTCTGCATCTGCTGCCGCTCACCGGCATGATGATCGTCGGCTCGCCGCTCGCCGGTCTGGCGATCACCAAGGTCGGCCCGCGCCTCCCGCTGGCCGGCGGTATGGCGTTCACCGCGCTCGCCATGTACGGCATGTCCACGCTTGAGACGGACACCTCCAGCGCCGTGATGTCCCTCTGGTTCGCGCTCCTCGGCCTCGGTCTCGCGCCGGTCATGGTCGGCGCGACCGAAGTCATCGTCGGCAACGCGCCGATGGAGCTGTCCGGTGTCGCCGGCGGTCTCCAGCAGGCCGCGATGCAGATCGGCGGCAGCCTCGGTACGGCGGTGCTGGGCGCGGTCATGGCGTCCAAGGTCGACAGCGACCTGGCGGGCAACTGGGTCGCCGCGGGGCTGCCGGGGCTCACGCCCGAGCAGCAGGCCGAGGCGTCCGAGGCGGTCCAGGTCGGCGTCCCGCCGATCGCCCCCGGCACACCCGCCGAGGTCGCCACGAAGATCACCGACGTGGCCCACGACACCTTCATCTCCGGCATGAGCCTGGCGTCCCTGGTCGCGGCGGGCGTCGCGGCGGTCGCCATCTTCGTCGCCTTCCTGACCAAGCGGGGGGCCAACGCGGAGGCGGGAGCGGGGGCCGCGCACATCTGACTCGCCGGGGATGTCGCCCATCGGGGTGACGTCCCCGGTCGTACGCCGGGCGCGGCCCGGCGGGGGCCGGTCGCGCAGTTCCCCGCGCCCCTGAGAACAGGGCGTTTGTCGCGCCCGCCGGCTCGCGCCCGCCCTCTGCCACAGCTGCGGGCAGTCGGGCCGCAGGGCGGCACGGGTGGGCGGGGGGTCCCCCTCTGGGGGAGGCACCCCGTCGCGCCGGGCTGCGCATCGCCCTGTCCTCGGCGCCAACGCCGGGTCACTTGGTGAGCGACCGTTCCGACAACGCCGCCACCTCCGCCCGCAACGCCCGTACCTCCGCCGTCAGGGCGACGATCGCCTCCGTCTGGCGCCGCTCCACCACATCGTCACGGTCGAACCGCGCGATGAACCACGCCGCGATGTTCGCGGTGATCACACCGAGCAGCGCGATCCCCGACAGCATCAGCCCGACGGCGAGCAGCCGCCCCACCCCCGTCGTCGGCGCGTGATCCCCGTACCCCACGGTGGTCATCGTCGTGAACGACCACCACACCGCGTCGCCCAGCGTCCGGATGTTCCCGTCCGGCGACTCCCGCTCCACCGACAGCACGGCCAGCGACCCGAACATCAGCAGCCCCGCCACCGACCCCACCACATACGTCGTGAGCTGTATCTGGGGCGCCATCCGCGCCCGCCGCCCCACCAGCAGCAGCGTCGAGACGACCCGCAGCAGCCGCAACGGCTGGATCAGCGGCAGCAGCACCGCGCACAGGTCCAGCCAGTGCCGCCGCACGAACCCCTTGCGGTCCTCGGCGAGCGCCAGCCGCACCATGTAGTCCGCCGCGAACGCCCCCCACACCAGCCATTCGGCCATCGTGCAGGCACGGATGAGCCCCGGACCGGCGGACTCCTCGACTATGGGCACGGCGTAGGCGACCGCGAACACCAACGCCAGCGCCAGCAACGGCCGCTGGCTGCGTTCCTCCCAGCGTGCCTGGGCCGACTGCCGCTGCACCTCGTGTATCGCGTCCATGCCGGGCATCGTAAGGAACGGGAAAGGGCGGCGGGACCGGGTCCCACCGCCCTCAACCTCACCTCACGTCACCGCACCGCACACCCCGGCGCGGGCTACGCGTCGCCGCCCGCCGTCCCCGGGTCCGCCGCCGTGACATCCAGCAGCCGGTAGCGGTCGATGGCCTGCTTCAGCGCCGACCGGTCCACCTTCCCGTCCCGCGCCAGCTCCGTCAGCACCGCCAGCACGATCGACTGGGCGTCGATGTGGAAGAAGCGGCGGGCCGCGCCCCGGGTGTCGGCGAAGCCGAAACCGTCGGCGCCCAGCGACTGGTAACGCCCCGGCACCCAGCGCGCGATCTGATCGGGAACCGACCGCATCCAGTCGGACACGGCCACGAACGGCCCTTCGGCGCCGCTCAGTTTGCGCGTCACCCACGGCACCCGCTGCTCCTCCTCGGGGCGCAGCAGATTGTGCTCCTCGCAGGCCACGGCCTCGCGCCGCAGCTCGTTCCAGGAGGTCGCCGACCAGACACCGGCCCGTACGTTCCACTCCTCGGCGAGGATCCGCTGGGCCTCAAGCGCCCAGGGGACGGCCACGCCCGAGGCGAGGATCTGCGCCGGGACCGTGCCGCCCGTGCCCTCGCTGAGCCGGTGCACGCCCTTGAGGATGCCCTCGACGTCCACGTTCTCCGGCTCGGCCGGGTGCCGGATGGGCTCGTTGTAGACGGTGAGGTAGTAGAAGACGTCCTCGCCGTGCGGATGCTCCGCGCTGCCGCCGTACATCCGGCGCAGCCCGTCCTGCACGATGTGCGCGATCTCGTACCCGTACGCCGGGTCGTACGCCACACAGCCCGGGTTGGTGGAGGCGAGCAGCTGGGAGTGGCCATCGGCGTGCTGGAGACCCTCGCCGGTCAGGGTCGTGCGCCCGGCGGTCGCGCCCAGTACGAAACCGCGCGCCAGCTGATCGGCCATCTGCCAGAACTGATCGCCGGTGCGCTGGAAACCGAACATCGAGTAGAAGACGTAGACCGGGATCAGCGGCTCGCCGTGCGTGGCGTACGCCGAGCCCGCCGCGATCGCCGACGCCGTGCAGCCCGCCTCCGAGATGCCGTCGTGCAGCATCTGGCCGGTCGGCGACTCCTTGTAGGCGAGCAGCAGATCCCGGTCCACGGACTCGTACTGCTGGCCCAGCGGGTTGTAGATCTTCGCGGTCGGGAAGAAGGAGTCCATTCCGAACGTGCGGTACTCGTCCGGCGCGATCAGTACGAACCGCCGCCCGATCTCCTTGTCCCGCATGAGGTCCTTCAGCAGCCGTACGAACGCCATGGTCGTGGCGATCTGCTGCTGACCCGAACCCTTCTTCACGGTCGCGTACGTCGAGTCGGCGGGCAGCGCGAGGGGCTTCGACCGGACGACCCGGGTGGGGACGTACCCGCCGAGCGAGCTGCGGCGGTCGTGCATGTACTGGATCTCCGCCGAGTCACGGCCCGGGTGGTAGTACGGCGGCAGGCCGCTCTCCAGCTCCCGGTCCGAGATCGGCAGGTGCAGCCGGTCGCGGAAGCCCTTGAGGTCACCGACCGTGAGCTTCTTCATCTGATGCGTGGCGTTGCGGCCCTCGAAGTTCGGCCCGAGCGTCCAGCCCTTGATCGTCTTCGCCAGGATCACCGTCGGCTGGCCCTTGTGCGCCTTGGCCGCCGAGAACGCCGCGAAGATCTTCCGGTGGTCGTGACCGCCGCGCCCCAGATGCAGGATCTGGTCGTCGCTCATGTTCTCGACCATCGCGCGCAGCCGGTGATCGTCCCCGAAGAAGTGGTCGCGGATGTATCCGCCGGTCTCGGTCGCGTACGTCTGGAACTGGCCGTCGGGCGTGGTGTTCATGCGGTTGACCAGCACACCGTCACGGTCCTGGGCGAGCAGCGGGTCCCAGGAGCGGTCCCACACCAGCTTGATCACATTCCAGCCGGCGCCCCGGAAGACCGACTCCAGCTCCTGGATCACCTTGCCGTTGCCGCGCACCGGGCCGTCCAGGCGCTGGAGGTTGCAGTTGACCACGAAGGTCAGATTGTCCAGGCCCTCGCGCGCCGCGATGGTCAGCTGGCCGAGCGACTCCGGCTCGTCCATCTCGCCGTCGCCGAGGAACGCCCACACATGCGACGCCGAGGTGTCCGCGATCTCGCGCGCGTGGAGGTAGCGGTTCATCCGCGCCTGGTAGATCGCGCCGATCGGGCCGAGCCCCATCGACACCGTGGGGAACTCCCAGAAGTCGGGCATCAGCCGCGGATGCGGGTACGAGGACAGCCCGTACGGCGCCTTCGACCTCTCCTGGCGGAAGCCGTCCAGGTGCCGTTCGGTGAGCCGGTCCAGCAGGAACGCGCGGGCGTAGATGCCCGGCGAGGCATGGCCCTGGAAGAAGACCTGGTCACCGCCGTCGCCCTCGTCCTTGCCCCGGAAGAAGTGGTTGAAGCCGACGTCGTAGAGCGAGGCGGAGGACGCGAAGGTCGCGATGTGGCCGCCGACCCCGATACCGGGGCGCTGGGCGCGGGAGACCATCACCGCGGCGTTCCAGCGGGTCGCGTTGAGGATCCTGCGCTCGATCTCCTCGTTGCCGGGGAAGAAGGGCTCGTCCTTGGTCGCGATCGTGTTGACGTAGTCTGTGCTGCGCATCTCGGGTACGGCCACGCGCTTCTCGCGGGCGCGTTCGATCAGCCGGAGCATGAGATAGCGGGCCCGTTCACGGCCCCGCTCGTCGATGGCGGCGTCCAGGGAGTCCAGCCATTCCTGGGTCTCCTCGGGATCGAAGTCAGGAACCTGACTCGGAAGGCCGCCAATGATGATCGGATTGCGATCGGATCCGGAAACCACGCTGTTCCTTACCTTTCGGAGTTACCGGGACGAGAGCCGTACCACCCCGTGCCCGCACCGCTCCCCATCGTGTACCTCGGGGGCGTAAACGTCATCTCTACCGAAAGGTAACCGGCACACTCGGACCACCCCGCCGATGCGGAAAACTCATTCGAGGATCGTACGTCCAGAGGGTTCCCAAACGCCCAAATGGGGCAGAAGGGTGTGGTGTGCGTCACGTTCATCAGAGAGACGCCGCCGGGAGTTGCGGGGACACGGCCGGGATCGTCACCGTTTCGGCGGTCCGAAACGCCGGGTACTTGCGCGATCGGTCCCGCCCGTGTGGACTACGGCCAATGCTTCGCGCACGCGCGTGGCTGAGACATACCCAAAGACATGATCAGGAGGCAAACCGTGAGCGCGACCGCGGACCACGCGGAGGAGCGGACGAACCCTGCCGCCAGGCTGGGGTTCCAGCCCGGGCAGGTGGTCCAGGAGATCGGCTACGACGACGACGTCGACCAGGAGCTTCGCGACGCCATTGAGGACTTGATCGGCAGTGATCTCGTCGATGAGGATTACGACGATGTTGCCGATGCCGTGGTGCTGTGGTTCCGCGACGACGACGGCGACCTGACCGATGCGCTGGTGGACGCCACCACGTACATCGAGGAGGGCGGCGCCATCCTGCTGCTGACGCCGAAGACCGGGCGTGACGGCTACGTCGAGCCGAGCGACATCTCGGAAGCCTCCACCACGGCGGGGCTGACCGCCGCGAAGAGCGTCAGTGTGGGCAAGGACTGGAGTGGCAGCCGGCTGGCCACGCCGAAGGCGGCGAAGTCCAAGCGGTGAGATGACGCCGGGGGGGGGGCCGGGGCGGGGCCCGGGCCCCCCCCCGGCCGCGGGGGTGGGCCCCCCGGCCCCGCGGGGGTGGGCGGGACCCATAACGAAA
>NZ_JBHYUG010000007.1:45658-147625 GCF_042749375.1 Streptomyces sp. NPDC059477
CGCTCTGGCGCGGGGGCCGCGCCGGCGCCCCCCGCCGCGCGGCGCCACCCCCAGGGGCTCCGCGGCGGGGGGGGGCGGCCGGCCCGCGCGCCGGCCCCCCCCGTCGGCCTTCGGTGATCGCCCCGGATGCCCGGCTGCGTAGGCTGGAACCCTTCCGAACAGCCCAGCAGCCCCACCGAAGGGACGACCGATGGCGATCCAGGTCGGCGACAAGGCCCCCGATTTCGAACTCAAGGACAACCACGGCGCGACCGTGAGGCTGTCCGACTTCCGCGGCGAGAAGAACGTCGTGGTGCTCTTCTACCCCTTCGCCTTCACCGGCGTCTGCACGGGCGAGCTGTGCGAGGTCCGCGACAATCTGCCGAAGTTCGCCGACCGCGACACCCAGGTGCTCGCCATCTCCAACGACTCCATCCACACCCTGCGCGTCTTCGCCGAGCAGGAGGGCCTGGAGTATCCGCTGCTCAGCGACTTCTGGCCGCATGGCGAGACCTCGCGCGCGTACGGCGTCCTCGACGAGGCCAAGGGCTGCGCGGTGCGCGGCACCTTCGTCATCGACAAGGAGGGCGTGGTGCGCTGGACGGTGGTCAACGCGCTGCCGGACGCCCGGGACCTCGGCGCGTACGTGACGGCGCTCGACGCGCTGTGAGACGGGGCGCCACGGGCGCCGCTCCGGCGCCGTGGGACAGGGCGCCGGGGACACCGCTGCGGCACGGCTCCCGACGCGCCCCGATTGTTAGGGCCCAGGGCCTGCGGGCCACGGGAACCCGTCACTAGGATCGAATCGTTTGATCCGTTACCGATGCACCACGGGGCTTCCCGCCCCCGGACACAATGGAGGGACTCGTGGGAGTCAGCCTCAGCAAGGGCGGCAACGTATCGCTGACCAAGGAGGCCCCCGGCCTCACCGCGGTCATCGTGGGTCTGGGGTGGGACGTGCGCACCACGACCGGCACCGACTTCGACCTCGACGCGAGCGCGCTGCTGCTGAACAACACGGGCAAGGTCACGAGCGACGCGAACTTCGTGTTCTTCAACAACCTGAAGAGCCCCGACGGCTCGGTCGAGCACACCGGCGACAACACCACCGGTGAGGGCGAGGGCGACGACGAGCAGATCAAGGTCAACCTCGCGGGCGTCCCGGCCGAGATCGAGAAGATCACCTTCCCGGTCTCGATCTACGACGCCGAGAACCGCCAGCAGTCCTTCGGCCAGGTCCGCAACGCCTTCATCCGCGTCATCAACCAGGCCGGCGGCGCCGAGATCGCGCGCTACGACCTCAGTGAGGACGCCTCGACCGAGACCGCCATGGTCTTCGGCGAGCTGTACCGGCACGGCGCGGAGTGGAAGTTCCGCGCCATCGGCCAGGGCTACGCGTCCGGCCTGCGCGGCATCGCGCAGGACTTCGGTGTGAACGTCTGACCGGCGCCACCCGAGCCGAGCCCCGACCGGCGCCGCGGGGTTGGCGGGCGCCCCCGGACGCGCAGGACAACAAAAGAAGCACGACCAGGGGAGGATCAGCATCATGGGCGTCACACTCGCCAAGGGGGGCAATGTCTCCCTCTCCAAAGCCGCACCGAACCTGACCCATGTCTTGATCGGGCTCGGCTGGGACGCGCGTTCCACCACCGGAGCCCCCTTCGATCTCGACGCCAGCGCGCTGGTGTGCAGCAGCGGGCGGGTACTGTCGGATGAATGGTTCATCTTCTACAACCAGCTCACGAGCCCTGACGGCTCGGTCGAGCACACCGGCGACAACCTCACCGGTGAGGGCGACGGCGACGACGAGTCCGTGCTGATCGACCTGGCCAAGGTCCCGGCGCACGCGGACAAGATCGTCTTCCCGGTCTCCATCCACCTGGCCGACGAGCGCGGCCAGACCTTCGGACAGGTCAGCAACGCCTTCATCCGCGTGGTCAACCAGGCCGACGGCCAGGAACTCGCCCGGTACGACCTGAGCGAGGACGCCTCCACCGAAACGGCCATGATTTTCGGTGAGGTCTACCGCTACCAGGGCGAATGGAAGTTCCGGGCGGTAGGGCAGGGGTACGCGTCGGGGCTCCGTGGGATCGCTCTAGACTTTGGGGTCAACGTTTCGTAAAGCCGGGTACGGCGTGGGGGAGACCCATTCAGCCCGTACACAAGGGATAGGGATTGGGTAGCCAGTGGTTCTGAAAACTTTCGGCTGGTCGTTCGCGGTTACCGCGGCCGGCCTTGTCGCAGCGGTCTTCTACGGGGGGTGGGCCGCACTTGGTCTCGTGGCCATCCTCTGTGTTCTTGAGATTTCGCTGTCTTTTGACAATGCGGTAGTAAATGCCGGAATTCTGAAGAAGATGAATGCCTTCTGGCAGCGCATCTTCCTGACCATCGGCATCCTGATCGCCGTGTTCGGTATGCGGCTGGTGTTCCCCGTCGTCATTGTGGCCGTCAGCGCGCAGATCGGCCCGATCGAGGCGGTCGACCTCGCGCTCACCGACAAGACCCGGTACGAGGAGCTGGTCACCGACGCGCACCCGGCCATCGCCGCCTTCGGTGGCATGTTCCTGCTGATGATCTTCCTGGACTTCATCTTCGAGGACCGGGACATCAAGTGGCTGAGCTGGCTGGAGCGGCCCCTGGCCAAGCTCGGCAAGGTCGACATGCTCTCCGTGTGCATCGCGCTGATCGTGCTGCTGGTCACGTCGATGACCTTCGCCACCCAGGCCCATCTGCACGCCGGACCGGCGGACAAGGCGGAGACGGTCCTGCTCTCGGGCATCGCCGGCCTGATCACCTATCTGATCGTCGGCGGCCTCTCCGGCTACTTCGAGAACAAGCTGGAGGAAGAGGAGGAGCGCGAGCACGAGGAGGAGGAGAAGGCCAAGAAGGCCGGCAAGCCGGTCATCCTGCTGGCCGGCCGGGCGGCGTTCTTCATGTTCCTCTACCTGGAGGTCCTGGACGCGTCCTTCTCCTTCGACGGTGTCATCGGCGCCTTCGCCGTCACCAACGACATCGTGCTGATGGCACTGGGTCTGGGTGTCGGCGCGATGTACGTCCGGTCGCTCACCGTGTACCTGGTCCGCGAGGGCACCCTGGACGACTACGTCTACCTGGAGCACGGCGCGCACTACGCGATCGGCGCGCTCGCCGTCATCCTGCTGATCACCATCCAGTACGAGATCAGCGAGTTCATCACCGGTTCGGTCGGTGTGCTCCTGATCGCCTGGTCCTTCTGGTCCTCCGTCCGCCGCAACCGCGCGCTGGCGGCGGCCGAGGGAGGATCGGGGTCGGACGACAACACGGCGGTGTCGTCCGGCGTGTGACATACCCCGCATCGCTCGCGGGGTCCGCGGGGTATCAGCGGGGCACGTACGGGGGTTGACGCCCCCGTGGGTGAGGGAACGCTCTGTGCGGGGCGGTACCGAGGCGGACATCGTCCTCGTGCCGCCCCGCACGGCCGTCTGTCGGAGTGAGGTGGGGGCGCAATGGGCTTGCTGGACCGGTTCTGGCGTGGACGGGACACGGAGTTCGACTCGGGCAGTGCGGCGACCAACTCGATCGAGCTGACCAAACGGCACAGCGAGGTGTCACTGACCAAGCAGGGCGCCGCGACCGGCAATCTGCGGATCAATCTGAACTGGCGCATGCGCAGCTCGGACATCGGCGGCCCCCAGCGGGAGAGCCTGCTGCGGCACCCCTTCAAGGCGCTCAAGCCGCCGGAGGTCATGGGCCACAGCCAGAGCATGGTCAACGTCGACCTCGACCTGGGGTGTCTGTACGAGCTGGAGGACGGCACCAAGGGCGTCGTGCAGCCCCTGGGCGGCCTCCTCGGGGACATCAACGATCCGCCGTACGTCAAACTCAGCGGCGACGACCGCTTCGGCTCGGCCTCCGGTGAGACGATCTACGTCAATCTGGACCACCGCGAGGCCATCAAACGCATCCTGGTCTTCGTCTACATCTACGACCAGACCCCGGCCTTCGACCGCACCCACGCCATCGTCACCCTCTACCCCAGCAACGGCCCCCGTATCGAGATCGGCCTCGACGAACGACACCCGCAGGCCCGCTCCTGCGCGGTCGTCATGATCGAGAACGTCAAGGGCGAACTGATGGTCCGCCGCGAGGTGAAGTTCGTGTACGGCTTCCAGGGGGAGCTGGACCGGTTGTACGGGTGGGGGTTGCAGTGGGGGAGGGGGTACAAGTCGACGAAGGCGGACGCGCAGGGCGGGCGCGGGTAACCCGAACCGGCGTGGACCGCATCAGTGCCTGATGAACTGCGGCCCCTGCGGGGGCAACCGGAACTCGGGATCCGGTACGACCGTCTGCACCGGCTGCGGATACCCGTACGCCGGCTGACTCCCGGCCTGCGGATACCCGTAGGTGGGCGGCTGCCCGCCGGTCTGCGGGTGCGGATATCCGTACGCCGGCCCTGGCCCCGGTGCCGTGACCGCGGCGGCGGCCGTGGCGGTCGAGGCCGCGGCCGGCTGGGGGTAGCCGTACGCCGGCCGTCCGCCCTGTCCCGGCACCTCGGGGGCCCGCTCGGGGGGCAGCGGCCGGGCCGTGTCCGGTACCGCGGCGGCGGTCCCGGTGCCGGACGGCTGCACCACCGTGGGGTGCGTGCCCGGGGACGGCTCCCCAGCCGAAGCCGCCAGCGCGTCGGCCGGTGCCTGCCGCGCGGCGGCCTCCTCGGCCGCCTCCGACTCGTCCACCGAGATCCCGAAGTCGGTCGCGAGCCCCAGCAGCCCGTTCGGATAGCCCTCACCCAGCGCCCGGAACTTCCACCCGTCCCCCCGCCGGTACAGCTCACCGCAGATCAGCGCGGTCTCCGCACCGGTCGTCGGGATGATGTCGAAGTACGCCACCGGCTCCGCGTCCGGCGCTCCCGCGTCGTACAGCAGAATGCGCAGTGACCGTACGCGCTCGAACTTCACCCCGTCCGCCGACGCGACCAGCAGAATCCGGCCGACACTCGACTCGACACCGGAGAGATCCGTCTGGATGGTGTCGGTGAGGCCCTCGGCGACCCGCTTCTTGCCGAGCCGCCAGACCTTCCCGGAAGGATGCCGGGGCTGGTTGTAGAAGACGAAGTCCTCGTCGGAGCGCACACGACCGCCGGGGCCGAGGAGCAGCGCCGAGGCATCGACGTCCGGGACCCCCTGCCCTGGCGTCCAGCGCAGCACCGCGCGCACCGTCGTGGCTTCCAGCGGGACGTTCGACCCTTTCAGCATGGCGTGCGTCATGCGGTCATCCTGCCCTCTCGGTCCTGATCACGACAATGCGGGTCCGGCCCGGCCATGGATGCACCATGGAAGGGTCTGTGTGTACCTGCGTTACCTGAAATTCATGCCTACCGGGAACCCCTGACATGGACTCCTACGTACTATTACCGGCCACCTTTCACGCTCTACCGGGCCATTCCGACTCCACGGGGGAGACTTATGCGTCATTTCGGGCACATTGCCCCTGAGGTACGGCAGCGCCTTTTCTACCGGGAGCCGAGCGATTTCACCGCCGGCTCTCCGGCCCGGCTGCTCGCCGCGGCCCTCGGCGCCACGCTCTACAGTCCCGCGACCAGACCCCGGCTCGCCGACGACATCGTCAAGCAGTCGAGCCGCGGTGTGGTCTCGATGGTCCTGTGCCTGGAGGACTCCATAGGCGACGCGGACGTCGTGGACGCCGAGGAGAACCTGGTGCGCCAGATCCAGGTCCTCGCCGAGTGCGCTCCGTACGCCGCCGATCCGCCACTGGTCTTCATCCGGGTCCGCACGCCCGGCCAGATCCCCGACCTCACCCGCCGCCTGGGTCCGGCCGTGTCGGTGCTGTCCGGATTCGTACTGCCGAAGTTCACCGAGGAACGCGGCATCCCCTTCCTGGAGGCCCTCGCCAGTGCCGAGTCCGCCAGCGGCCACCGTCTCTTCGCGATGCCGGTCCTGGAATCCCCCGAGCTGCTCTACCGGGAGACCCGCGTCGAGACCCTGGAGGGCATCTTCCGCGCGGTCGACAAATTCCGTGACCGCGTCCTCGCCCTGCGCCTCGGCGTGACCGACTTCTGCTCCTCCTACGGCCTGCGCCGCGGCCCCGACATGACGGCCTACGACGTCCAGGTCGTCGCCTCCGTGATCTCCGACGTGGTCAACATGCTGGGCCGCGCCGACGGCACCGGGTTCACCGTGACCGGCCCCGTGTGGGAGTACTTCCGGGTGCAGGAACGTATGTTCAAGCCCCAGCTGCGGCGCAGCCCCTTCCTGGAGGGCCAGGCCGACGAACTCCGCGCCGCCCTCATCGAGCACGCCATGGACGGCCTGCTCCGCGAGATCGCCCTCGACCAGACCAACGGCCTCCTCGGCAAGACCTGCATCCACCCCTCGCACGTCCCGCCCGTCCACGCCCTGTCCGTGGTCAGCCACGAGGAGTTCAGCGACGCCCAGGACATCCTCCGCCCCGAGCGCGGCGGCGGCGGCGTCCTGCGGTCCGCCTACACCAACAAGATGAACGAGGTGAAGCCGCACCGCGCCTGGGCCGAACGCACCCTGCTGCGCGCCGAGGCCTTCGGCGTCGCGGGCGAGGACATCGGCTTCGTCGAACTGCTCGCCGCCGCGATACCCACCTGACCGGCACCCACCTACTCCCCAAGGGACCCATGAACACGTCAACGAACAGCGACGGCCGGGCCGTCACCGGGCGGGCGGGCGCCGGCTCGGACGACACCGGCGGGGTACCCGGGGCGGATGGCTCCGGTCCTTCCGGCGGGGGGTGGCCCGGGGCGGCCGGCTCCGGTGGTGCCGGCGAGCCGGGCGGGGCCGGTGACGCGGATCGGTCGGGTGGGACCGGTGGTGCCGGCGAGCCGGGCGGGTCCGGTGACGCCGATCGGTCGGGTGGGACCGGTGGTGCCTGCGAGTTGGGTGGGGCCGGTGACGCGGATCGGTCGAGTGGGGTCGGTGCCGACCACCAGCCGGGCGCGGCCCATGGCGTCGGCCGGGTCGGAGCCGTCGGGGGCGTCTGGTCCGGGGAGTGGGTCGCCGCGCGGCTCGGGGTCGGCCTTCGGGGCGACGAGCGGTTGCCGGAGCTGCTCGGGCTCGCCCTGCGGCGCAATCCCAAGCGGGCGCACCTCCTGGTCTCCAACGTGCTCGGCAAGCACGTCCCCCAGTCGCCCTCCGTCGTCCACGGGTACGGCCTCACCCTCGGCCGCCGGGTCCGCGAACTGCTCGGGGAGGACCTCGCCCGCCGGGCCGTCGTCCTGGGCTACGCCGAGACCGCCACCGGGCTCGGCCACTCCGTCGCCGACGGCCTCGAAACCGCGCCCTGCCTCCACTCCACCCGCCGCCCGGTCCCCGGCGTCGCCCCCGCGGGCGGCTTCGAGGAGTCACACTCCCACGCCACCTCCCATCTGCTCCTCCCCGAGGACCGGACCCTGCTGGCGGGCGACGGCCCGCTGATACTCGTCGACGACGAGTTCTCCACCGGCAACACCGTCCTCAACACCATCCGCTCCCTCCACGAGCGCTACCCCCGCGACCACTACGTCGTCGTCGCGCTCGTCGACATGCGCTCCCCGGCCGACCAGGGCCGCCTCACCGAGTTCGCCCACGAGATCGGCGCCCGCGTCGACCTCGTGACCGCCGCGCGCGGCACCGTCCTGCTCCCCGACGGCGTACTGGAGAAGGGCCAGGCCCTGGTCGCCGCACACGAACCGCCCGCCACCGCCGCACCACCCACCCCCCGCCCCGGCACCCCGGCCGCCACCCCCACCCGCGTCGACCTGCGCTGGCCCACCGGTCTCCCCGACGGCGGCCGGCACGGCTTCACCCCCGCCCACCGCAGGCGACTCGACGCCGCCCTGCCCGCCATGGGCGCCCGCCTCGCCGAGGCCCTCCCCGCCGGTGCCCGGCGCGTCCTGGTCCTCGGCTGCGAGGAACTGATGTACGCCCCGCTCCGCCTCGCCGGCGAACTGGAACAGCTGCTCCCCGGCGCCGACCTCCGCTTCTCCACCACCACCCGCTCGCCCGTCCTCGCCGTCGACGACCCCGGCTACGCCATCCGCAGCCGCCTCGTCTTCCCCTCCCACGACGACCCCGCCGACGGCCCCGGCGAGCGCTACACGTACAACGTCGCCGGCGCCGGTTTCGACGCCGTCGTCTGTGTCGTCGACTCGACCGCCGACACCCCGGCCCTGCACGCCCCCGACGGCCTCCTCGCCCGGCTCGCCGACCACACCGGGCACGTCCTGCTCGCGGTCGTGCCCAGCCATGTCCCCGCTGCCGCCCACGCCTCCCCCGGAGCCAGATCCGCCATGCTGCCCGAGCCCCTACGCGGCCCCGCCTTCTCCTCCTACGCCCCCGACGAGGTGGGCTGGCTGCTCCAGGACCTGTCCGACGTCACCCTGGAGGCCCCGACCGAGGAGCGCGAGGAGGCGATCCAGAGCGGCGGCGCGCACTACGCCGAGTCGCTGCCCGTGGAGTACCAGCCCAGCGACCAGTACCAGCGGCTGTTCCACGCGGCCCTCGCCACCTCCGCCACCCGAATAGCCCGCGCCGTCGGCGTCGTCACCGAGACCGTCCTCACCGAACGCTCCCCGCGCCCGGTGCTCGTCTCCCTGGCCCGCGCCGGCACCCCCATCGGCATCCTGATGCGCCGCTGGGCCCAGCACCGCCACGGCCTCGACCTGCCGCACTACGCCGTCTCCATCGTCCGCGGCCGGGGCATCGACGCCAACGCCCTGCGCTGGCTCGCCGACCGCCACGACCCCGCCGACGTCGTCTTCGTCGACGGCTGGACCGGCAAGGGCGCCATCACCCGCGAACTCGCCGACGCCATCCGCCAGTTCGAACAGGACCACGGCGTCAGCGGCTTCGACCCCGAGATCGCCGTCCTCGCCGACCCCGGCTCCTGCGTGCGCACCTACGGCACCCGCGAGGACTTCCTCATCCCCTCCGCCTGCCTCAACTCCACCGTCTCCGGCCTGATATCCCGCACGGTCCTGCGCGCCGACCTCGTCGGACCGGACGACTTCCACGGCGGCAAGTTCTACCGCGAACTCGCCGGCGCCGACCTCTCCAACGCCTTCCTCGACACCATCGCCGCCCGCTTCCCCGACGTCACCGACCACGTGGACGCCGCCGTCAAGGAGCTGCTGTCCGGCGACCGCGACCCCACCTGGGCCGGCTGGGCCGCCGTCGAGCGGATCAGCGAGGAGTACGGCATCCACGACATCAACCTCGTCAAACCCGGCGTGGGCGAGACCACCCGCGTCCTGCTGCGCCGCGTGCCCTGGAAGATCCTCGCCCGGGCCGGCGCGGGCCCCGACCTCGACCACGTCCGTCTGCTCGCCGAACAGCGGGGCGTCCCCGTCGAAGAGGTCGCCGAACTCCCCTACACCTGCGTGGGGCTGATCCATCCCAGGTACACGCGCGGCGCGACCGGCGCCGACGGAAAGGCGGTGGCGCTCTGATGCCCGTGCTGGTGGCGAGCGATCTCGACCGAACACTCATCTACTCGGCCGCGGCTCTCGCGCTGACGATGCCCGACGCCCGGGCCCCCCGGCTGCTCTGCGTCGAGGTCCACGAGAGCAAGCCCCTGTCCTACCTGACCGAGACCGCGGCCGGACTGCTCACCGACCTCGCCGACCGCACGGTCTTCGTGCCGACCACCACCCGCACCCGCAAGCAGTACGAGCGCATCAGCCTCCCCGGCCCGCCCCCGCGCTTCGCGATCTGCGCCAACGGCGGCCACCTCCTCGTCGACGGTGTCTGGGACCCCGCCTGGCACGCCCGGGTGACGGCCCGCCTCGCCGACGAGTGCGCCCCGCTGGCCGAGGTCCGCGCCCATCTGGAGTCCACCGGCGACCCCGAGTGGGTCCGCAAACACCGGGTCGCCGACGATCTCTTCGCCTATCTCGTCGTGGAGCGCGAGCGGCTGCCCGAGGACTGGGTGAAGGACCTCGCGGTATGGGCCGAGAACCGCGGCTGGACGGTCTCCCTCCAGGGCCGCAAGATCTACGCCGTCCCCAAGCCGCTGACCAAGAGCGCCGCCATGCGCGAGGTCGCCCGCCGCACCGGCGCCGACCTCACCCTCGCCGCCGGTGACTCCCTGCTCGACGCCGACCTCCTGCTCGCCGCCGACCGGGCCTGGCGCCCGGGCCACGGCGAACTGGCCGACACCGACTGGACCGCCCCCACGGTCACCGCCCTGCCCGAGCGGGGGGTACTGGCGGGGGAACGCATCCTCCGCGAACTCCTGCGAGCGGCAGAAGGCCCGAGGTAGCCCCCAGGCCGCCGTATCGACACCAGGGGCGCCGTGGGGCCACAGGGAGGCCCCAGGGCGCCCCGGCCGGTATGTGGGAGGGCGGTACGAGGCACGGGGGAGCGTGCGGGCGGTGGTTCCGTGTCTACGGGCTTCCCGTGCCGTGCGTCTGTGGTGCGGCGCTCGGCCGCGAGCGCCTTGGTGGGGAGTGCCTGGCTCGCTTCGGCCGCCCCGGCGTATGTCGGTCGGTACGGCGGGGGGAGTGCGCGGGCGCGTGGTTCCGTGCGCCTACGGGCTTCCCGTGCCGTGTGTCTGTGGTGCGGCCCCTGCCCGTCGGCGCCCCGGTAGGGCGCCCCCGCCCCGCTAGGGCCGCCCGTCGGGCACGGCGGACCTGGCGTACGCCGCCACCCCTGCGGGCTCCCGCGTGTCGACCGGGTCGGGGAACCGCCCGGCAGGGTCCGGGGACCGGTCCGGCGGGGATCCGCCGGGTCCCGTGCCGCCCGTGACCCGGGCTCCGCGCGCGGCTCGTCTGCGTCCGCGGCCCGGGCGCAGCAGTCGCAGGACGGCGGCGGCGACGACCGTGAGGGCGGCGAGGGCCAGGACCACCTTCGAGTAGGCGGACACCACCGTGGTGACCTCGGACCAGTTCTCGCCCAGGAGGTAGCCCGCGAGCACGAACACCGTGTTCCAGATCGCGCTGCCCAGGGCCGTCAGGCCGAGGAAGACCGGCAGCGGCATCCGCCCGACCCCGGCCGGTACGGAGATCAGACTGCGGAAGACGGGGATCATCCGCCCGAAGAACACGGCCTTCGTGCCGTGCCGGTCGAACCACGCCTCCGTCCGCTCGATGTCCGACACCTTCACCAGCGGCAGCCGCCCGGCGAGAGCGACCGTGCGGTCCCGGCCGAGCAGCGCGCCGACCCCGTACAGAGCGAGCGCGCCGGCCACCGAACCCGCCGTCGTCCACAGCAGAGCCCCGTACAGGCTCATCTGTCCGGTGCTGGCGGCGAAGCCCGCCAGCGGCAGGATCACCTCGCTCGGCAGCGGCGGGAACAGGTTCTCCAGGGCCACGGCGAGGCCCGCCCCGGGGGCACCCAGGGTGTCCATCAGGTCGGTGATCCACTGTGGCGGGGCTGCGACGGCTGTCATGCAAAGGACAGTAGAGACCCGAAGCTGAAGAGAACCTGAGGGTCAGCCGCAGCATCCCCCGCCACAGCAGCCGCCACCTCCGCCACCCCCGCCGGGGGCCGGCGCGGGGCCCGCCGAGGCGGTGCCGCCGACGGCGACGGTGGACAGGAGCTTGACCGTGTCGGCGTGGCCGGCGGGGCAGTCGGCCGGGGCGGAGGACTCGGCCATGGGGCGGCTGACTTCGAAGGTGTCGCCGCAGGTACGGCAGCGGTACTCGTAGCGAGGCATGCGCACAGGTTAGCTGGCGTCCCGTGGCGGCGGTGGGGGCGTCTCGGCGGACGGGGAGGGCGCGGCGCGGGCGCGTTCCTGCTCGGCGGCGACGGCCTGGGGGTGGCGGGCCCGCCAGTAGGGGTTGTCGTGCGGGAGGGCCGAGCCGACCCGGCCGTACATGCCGAAGGTCATCAGGATGATGCCGACCACGAAGCTGAACAGCACGTTCTGGATCTTGAACGCGAGGAAGTTGTAGTCGGTCTGGAGGAGGCCCAGATTCAGGAAGCCGTTGAGGATGAAGAGGATGCCGAAGGTCATGTTCAGGGTGGAGGCGATGTTTCCGCCGATCACCATGCCGGCGAAGAGGAGCACTCCGACGCAGATGGACAGCACGCTCAGGGCGCCGTTGCTGTTCAGGCCGAGCACCTGGTCGCCGCCGGTGTCGAAGAAACCGATGTTGTTCGTCAGTCCGAGGATGCCGAAGGCGATCAGTCCCAGGCCCATCAGGCCCGCGCCGATCCGGTACACCGTGCTCAGCCGGTGGTCGACGGGAAGGTGTTCGTCGAGCCGGATGCGCCCCCTGGTTCCCGGGCGCAGTGCCTGTGTGGCCATGTTCCGCCTCCCTTGGCTCGCGAGCGGAGGCCGTACGGGCTCTCACCCCCAATATCCGCCCGCCACGCGGATGGGGCAACGGCGGCAATGGCTCAGTGGGCGCCGCCCCCGCCGCCCCCGCCGCGCTCCTCGCGGATCAGGGAGACCACATGGGCCACGGCCCGGCGTACGGCCTCCGTCTCGGTGAGGAAGTGCCAGTAGTCGGGGTGGCGGCCCTCCAGCGTGGCGATCGCGCGGTCCAGCCGGGCGACGGAGTCGTCCAGGGGGCGGGCGTGGCGCGGGTCGGGGGTGTGGCGGCCGGCCATGGCCAGGCGCTGGGCGTCCCGGATGGCGAACCGGGTCCGCTCGATCTCCGCCTGGGGGTCCTTCTGCACCGCGTTGAGCCGCCGCAGCCGGTCCCCGGCGGCGGAGACGGCGTCGTCGGTGGTGTTCAGCAGTGCGCGGACCGTCGACAGCAGGGCGGTGGCGTCCGGCCAGCGCTGGGCCTCGCGGGCGGTCTGCGCCTCGGCCAGCTTCCGCTCGGCCTGGTGGACATTGTCCTCGGCGAGATCCGGGACGCGCTGGAGGTCCTGCCAGCAGGCGGCGGTGAAACGGCGCCGCAGCTCGCTCAGGATGGGCTCGACCTGCCCGGCGCGGGTGGTCAGGGCTTGGGCGCGGGTGCGCAGGGAGACCAGGCGGTGATCGATCTCGGCGGCCCGCTCGGGAAGCCGGTCGGCCTCGGCGCGGATGGTCTCGGCCTCGCGGGCGACACGCTCGGCGCGCTCCAGGGTGTGCGGGACGCCATGCTGGCCCGCGCCCTGGTTGAGCTTGGTCAGGTCGGGTCCGAGGGCGGCGAGCCGGGCGGCGAGGTCGTCGGCGCGCAGACCGGCGGCGCGGGCGGTGTCCAGGGCGTTGGACGCGGCGAGCAGGGACTGCCGGGCGCGCTCGACGGCGGGGGCGAGGCGGGCGAGCTGGGTCTCGGCCTTGCCGAGCAGCGGGCCGAGCCCGTCGGCGAACCGGTCCAGATCCCGCTTGACGCGGGTCAGCTCGTCCTTGGCCTTGGTCAGCTCGGTGCGGGCGTGCCCGGCGGCGGACGCCTCCAGGTCGTCGCGGTCGAGATCGTGGGCGTCGACCGCGCCGATGTACTGGTGGCTGGCCTCGTCGATGCGGTGGCCGAGGGCCGTGAAGTCGGCGGCGGCCCGGCGGGCGGCGGGGGAGTCGTCGACGGCGGCGATCGTCTCGATCGAGATCCGCAGATCGCGCTGGGCGGTGTCGAGTTCGTAGAACGCGGCGGCGGCGGCGTCCTTGGCGGCCTGGGCCTCGGCGCGCTGGCTCTCGGCCCGCCCGCCGAACCAGCGCCGGGTGCCGCCGCCGGTGAAGGCGCCGGGCAGCGCCAGGGCCAGGACCAGCGGCAGGGCGGCCAGCGTGAGCGTGTCCCGCAGCGTGGGCCGGCCGGTGGGCGGTGCGGCGGGGCGTGCGGGCGGCACCAACGGCGAATTCGGCTGAGTCGGTGTCGCCGTCACATCCCTCTCCCGTGCTGTCGTTCGCCCTGCCCGGATGTCATTGTCCCACCGGTTAAGGACGAACACACGGGCCGGTTAGTTCGCCGTGCGGAGGGTCACTTTGCCGTCGCCGGTGCGGGCGGTGACCACATTGTCGCTGGAGTCGTCGCGGGGGAGGGACACCTCGACGCCGCCGTCGCCGGTCTCGGTGCTCACGCGGTAGCCGGCGCGGGGGAGGGTGATGGTGACATTGCCGTCCCCGGCGCGGGACTCCACGCGGTCGGGGACGACACCGAGTTCGAGGCTGACCGAGCCGTCGCCGCTCTGGGTGGTGACCTCGCGGGAGTCGGTCTCGGCCCGGATGTCACCGTCGTCGGTGCGCAGCTTCATGGGACCGGTGGAGTCGGTGACATGGACGCTGCCGTCGGTGGTGCGGAGGTCGAGGGCGCCGGTGGTGCCCGAGACCCGTACGGTGCCGTCGGTGGTGCGGATGCCGAGCGGTTCGTCGAATCCCTCGGCGCGGACGTTCCCGTCGCCCTCCTCGACCTCGACGGCGATCCCGCGGGGCACCTCGACGCGGTGCCGGGCGGCGCAGTCAGCGACGAAGCCGGAGCACTTGAGCCGCAGCGTGAGCCGGTCGTCGTCCATGGACCAGGTGACCTCGGGTTCCTTGCCCACCACCACCGAGCCCTCGAACCAGCGGGTGACCCCGACGCTCCCGGCCGCCTGATCGTCCGAGGCGACGATCTCCAGGTCGGCGTCGTCGGAGTCGACGGTGAGGGTGCTGCCCTTGAGGGCGAAGGACCGGCTCTCGGGGTCCGTGTCGTCGGCGGCGGACGCCGAGCACGCCACGCCGCCCGCCATCACGGCCACGACGGCTCCGGCCACGGCGGCCCTGCGCACGGAAACGGAACGGCTCATGCCGGTCTCCCCCTGGTCCCTTGATCTTCTTCGGTCTCTGCTTCGACGGTAGGGAAAGAGCCCCTCCAGGGGGATCCGGCCCGCTCCCGGATCAGGGGTGGGGGTAACCCCCGGCCCGGCCCCGGGGGGAAGAGAGAGGGACGGGCTCCGCACATGCAAAAGCCCCGGTCGTCTCCGACCGGGGCCTTTCCTGTCCGTGCATCTGGTGGGCGCGGACGGTTTCGAACCGCCGACATCCTGCTTGTAAGGCAGGCGCTCTACCCCTGAGCTACGCGCCCAGACGAGTCGACAGCCTACATTGCCCCGGCCGGTGCCCCGCAAACCCCTGCCCGGGCCTTCCCTGATGCCCCCTCACCCGGCCCCGTTCTCCCGCTCCGGCGCCTCACGGGCGTGCTTCAGGTGGGTGCGGGCGTCGACCTGGTCCGGTCCGGTGAAGGCGGACCAGTAGCGGTGGGTCGTGACGAAGACGGCCAGTTCGTGTTCGCGGCGGCGGAGTTTGTCGATCTCGGCCTGGTCGTCGGGGGTCCAGCCGGGGGAGGCGGGGCGCTCGATCCTGCGCCAGCCGTTCTCGTCGCTGAAGCCGTCGAGGGGCTCGACCGACCAGGGCAGCCGCTTGAGCAGGGCGGACAGCTCGGCCCGGACCTGGTGCAGCTCCTCCTGGCCGGCGAGGAGATCGCTTGGGAAGTCAAAGGTCGTCGCCACGCGGTAATGCTACGCCTGTTCGAATTTACGAGGCGAGCGTCTCCGGAGGCTTACTTCGAACGAGTGTTTCGAATGTGTGTGCGAGTAGGGGGTGGGGTCTCAGGTCGTGGGCCCGCCCAGCTCCCCCACCAGGCGGGACGCCACCGGGACCGGGATGCCGTGGCGGGACGCGGCCCGGAGGAGGGCGCCGCCGATGGCGTCCAGTTCCAGGGGGCGGCCCGCCTCGGCGTCGCGCTGCATGGACGACCTGGTGGCCGGGGGGAAGGCGTCGTAGCGGGCGACGGCCTCGGCCGGGTCGAGCGGGGCGCCGCACGCGCGGCTCACGGCCACGGTCTCCTCGACCAGGGCGGTCAGTTCGGCGCGGTGGCGGGTGCGGATCTCGCCCACGGGGACCCGGTATCGGGTGGTGAGCAGGGCGAGCGGGGCCAGGAACGCCATCTTCGCCCACAGGGTCGCCGTCTCGTCGTCCAGCACGCGGACCGCGGGGCCCGCGGCCGTGAACGCGGCGGCCAGGGCGTCCAGGCGGGCGCGGGGAACCCCGGTGCCGGTCAGATCGATCTCGGCGAAGGGACTGCCGTGCGTGATCTCGCCGGGTGCCGTACGGGTCGACTCCACGCGGATCGCGGCCGGGGCGACCCGGTCGGGGCGGTAACGGGCGCGCAGGGCGGCGGGGTGTTCGACACCGTTCAGGAACGGGACCAGCAGGGCGTCGCCCATGACCTCGGGCGGGACGCGGGTGAGCGCGGCGTCCAGGGCCGGGTGCTTGACCGTGATCAGGCAGGCGTCCACCGGTTCGCGCAGTACGGTGTCCGCCTCCACGCGGGCCCGGAAATCGCCGAACCGGGCGCTGCGGACCTGGATTCCCGAGGTGCGCAGGGCGTGCGCCGTCTCCTCGCCGGCCAGGCAGATCACCCGGTGACCGGCCCGTGCGAGCAGCGCGGCGAGCAGTCCGCCGACCCCGCCCGGTCCGAGGACGGCGACCGTGCCGACCTCGCCGTGACCTGCCCCGTCGCCCGGGTTCTTCGCGTCGGTGACGTTCCTGTCCTGTGCCATCGTGCATGGCTCCTCTCTCCGGTCGGCCCCGGATGCCGGTGGCCGCCTCGCGGAGGATCATCGCAGGTCTGTCGCCGTACGGGGCCGGGCGCGGGACACTGGGGACATGTGCCGCAGCATCAAGACGCTCCGCCCGCCCGCGTTGCCGGAAGAGGCGACGGAAGACGAGATCAGGGCCGCCGCCCTGCAATTCGTGCGCAAGGTGTCCGGGTTCCGGGCGCCCGCCGCGCACAACCGCGAGGTCTTCGACCACGCCGTCGAGGTGATCACCCAGGCCACGGCCGAACTGCTGAGCGACCTGGAGGTCCGGGGCTCGGCGCCGGCGAAGACCCCGGTGAAGCAGGCCGCCGGGTAGACCGGTGGGTAGCCGGCGGGGAGGTCTCCGGAAGGCCTGCGGGCAGATCGGCGGGCAGGTTGCCGGGAAGGCCGTCAGAAAGGCCGTCGGGTAGGAAGCGCAGGGGGCGATCGGGCGGGCGGAGCGGTCGCGCGGGTCACCCCACCTCCGACGTCACCTCACCGCCGACGTCACCTCACCCCACCTCCGACGTCACCTCACCCCACCTCCGACGTCACCTCACCCCACCTCCGACGCCTCCCGCTCCCGCCGCATCACATACCCCGCCACCGAGCCCGCCCCGACCAGCGCGAGCACCGACACCCCCGTCGTCAGCCAGGTCGCGCCCAGCCACTGGGCGCCGAAGTAGCCGAGGGCCACGCTGTACGTCGCCCAGGACAGGCCCGCCAGCGCGGACCAGGGCAGAAAGTCACGGACCCGGCGCTGGGCCGCCCCGGCGATCAGCGACACGACCGAGCGCCCGGCGGGCGCGAACCGGGCCAGCACCACCAGCGCACCGCCCCCGCGGGACAGGGTGAGCCCGAGCCGTTCCTGGGCGGTGGTCAGCCGGCGTGAGCGGGCGATGGCGCGGTCCAGCCGGTCCCCGCCGCGCCGGGCCAGCCGGTACAGCGCGAGGTCGCCGAGGACGGACGCCGTGGTGGCGCACAGGGTCAGACCCAGTACGGACGGCGCGTACGCCGACACGTCGTCGCCCGTCGCCCCGCACCCGGCGGCAGCGGCGGTCGCCGCCATGATGACCAGGAACCCGCTGGGCAGCACCGGCAGGAACACGTCCAGCAGCACGGACAGCGCCACCAGCGCGTAGATCCACGGGCTCGCGGCCAGCGCCCCCACACTTTCGAACAACGGGACTCCCCGAGTCACCCCCCGTGGACCGGACCGTGCCGCGGTGTCGCGAGGGAACGGCAGGAGCGGCCTTGCCAGCCATACAGCGTACGCCGGGAGTGTGACACGGGATTCACGGGGGGCTCGTGTGTTCGGCACATCCCGTTCACCCATTGCTCGTTCACCCGCCGCTCGTTCACCCACCTGCCCCGCCCCGACGGGCGCCGGGCCCGTGCCTCCCGTAGCAACGGAGGTGACAGGTAACACAGGGGATGCCCGGAGACGGGCCGAAGGTGAGGAACGTCATCATCATGGTGTCAGGTATGCGCGTCGGAGCGGTCGTTGTGGCCGTGCTCATGGCGGGTGCGGGCAGTGCTCATGGAACGGCCGGTACGGACAACGGCGGAGTGACCGCCTCCACCCGTGAGTCGGGGTACACGATGCGTACGGACGCGCGGTTCGCCCCGGCGGACGCCCTCGTGCCGTCCGCGGCGCTGACGTACGACCCGGAGCTGGTCCCGGCCGGTGCCTGGATCGAAGTGGCCCAGGACTCCGCGCCGAACGGGGCGACGGCCGTGAAACTCCGGGTCAGGGGCATGAAGCCGGGCCACGACTACGGCGTCCACGTCCATCGCAAGCCGTGCGGCACCGACCCGACGGCGGCCGGTGGGCACTACCAGAACAAGCCGTCGGACAACCCGGCCGACGCCAACCCCGACAACGAGGTGTGGCTCGACTTCACCGCCGACCGCTCAGGATCCGGAGCGGCCGTCGCGCGGCACGACTGGAACTTCCGCCGGGGCGAGGCGTCCTCCGTGATCGTCCACTCCCAGCCCGGCAACCACGGCACCCGCGTGGGCTGCTTCACCGTTCCGTTCGGCTGGGCGGCGGGCACGGCCTGAGCGCCATGGACCAAAGGCGCCCTCCCACACCGGAAGGGCGCCTTCCGCTCACCCGGCCCACGACGCCGAACCCACACCCGCACCCGACGCCGAGCCCGACCCCACCGCCGAGCCCGACCCCACCGCCGGACCCGGACCCGACCCCGCCCCCACCCGCAGCACCGCCCGGGCCACCGCGTCCGCGTCCGACAGCGTCACCGAGTCCACCCCAGGCCGCGCCCCCGCCGCCGTCACCCAGTGCACCCCCTCCGTCGGCACCCCGAACGCGAACCGCCGGGGATGGGCCACGCCCCTGCGGTCGAGCAGCCGGTAAGGGCGGGGCGTCACGTCCAGCCCTCCCGTCTCGTACCCGCCGGTCACATGGACCCGGCACTGTCCGGTCCGCAGCAGCCCGGTGAGCAGTTCGTCGGCGGTGCGGTCCAGCCGCGGTTCCGGCAGCCGTGCCTCCACCAGCGAGGTCACCCGCGCCCGCGACCCCGGTATGTCCGGGGAGTGCGCCACCCACGCGCCCTCGGCGCACCGCACCTCCAGCCGGGGGCCGAGCACCTCCACCACACCCGCCTCCACCAGCGCGGCCAGCTCCTCGATCCGGCGCCGGGGCGGGCCGATGGAGAGGAAGGCGTTGAGCGGGGTGTACCAGCGGTCGAGATGGTCGCGGCGGGACGCACCGCCGAGCCCGCCGTGATCGACCACGAGCCGTATCTCGTTGCGCAGATCCCGCAGCACGTCCAGGGCCGCCTTCAGCGGTCCGCGCACATTGCCCCGCGCGGCCTCGGCGGCGTCCTCGCGCAACTGCCCGAGCAGCCACCGCCGCCACTGCGCCCGGTCCGCGAACCGCTCTCCCGCGTACGGCCGCGAGATCCGCTCCCACGACCACCGGTCCCGGCCGCCCACCCCGAACTCGTCGAGCAGTCGCGCCTCCTCGTCGTCGCCGTGCGGCACCCCGAGCCACCGCTCGGCGAAATCCGCCCCCCGCTCCGCGTCCGCCAGCAGCGCCTCGTAATAGACCGTCTCCACCTCCTTCGCCACCAGCGGCCACACCTCGGCGAGGAAGTCGGGCGCGTCCCCGGAGTCCGCGCGTTTGCGGAAGCCGGAGATGACCTCCGGGGTGAGGACCCGGGGGAGATGGCGCCCGAAGGGCCCCTTCTCGTTGTCGCCGCGCGCCTGGTACGGGACTCCGCGCCGGGAACCGGCGTACAGGCGGGGCTCGCGGCCGGACGGGAGATACCGCAGGGACGTTCCCGCACGGACGAAGCGCCCGCCGCGGCCGGTGGTCAGCAGGGCCATGTGGTCGAAGAAGTTCAGACCGAGGCCGCGCAGCAGAACCGGTTCACCGGGCGCCAGCGCGGAGAGGTCGACGTCGGCCGGGTTGGCGGGCGGGACATGGCACAGGCCGTGTTCCGCCGCGTACGCCGCCTGCCGCCGCTCCTCGGCCGTCGGCGCGAGGGGCAGATGGCCCTGGGCCAGCACGACCGCGCTCAGCCCGGTCAGCAGCCGCCCGTCGTCCAGCGCCAGGCTCTGGCCGCCGCCGGGACCGTCGTCGTCCAGGCGGACCGCCCGCGCCCGGTACGTCTCCACCCGCACGGACGGCGGTGCCTCACGGACCGTCCGCTCGAACACCCACTCCAGATAGCGCCCGTACTGCGCCCGGGTCGGGTAGGTGTCGGGGCCCAGCGTGCCGGCCGCCCACTCGTACAGGCTCGGGCCGGGGCGGACCGGGCCGGAGCAGTCGACGCTGTCGTCCGTGAACAGGGTCACCTGCGAGGCGACGGTGTTCATCAGCAGCTCAGCGGACTGCGCGGTGCGCCAGACCCGGCCGGGTCCGGGCGGGGCGGGGTCGATCACATGGATCGTCAGCTCGGCGTGCGGAGGCAGGAGTTCCGGGGCGGAGGCGCACAGCCGTTCCAGCACACTCGTGCCGCGCGGGCCGGCGCCCACCACGGCGACGGAGACTGCGGAGACCTGGGACGTGGGGTCGGGCTCCGCGTTCGCTATAGACAAAAGGGTGACTCCCGGGCGTATGGGGCGCATTGGAGCGGATGGTGATGTGGGTGATGTTCCGGCCGTTGGGCAGCGGACGGCCCGCCTCATCATGCCGTCGGTCGCCACGGAAGCCAACGCGGGCCCCGCACATCACAGTTGCCGTCCGGCTCGCTCATCCGTCGGTGAGCACCGACTCCCGTACGGTCGTCAGCCGCGCCCCGCTCCCACCGTCCGCCGCGCCCCTGCCCGCCTCCCGGGCCTGATCCAGCCGCAGGGTCGCCGCCCGGCCCCGCAGGGTCAGGGTCATCAGCTGGTTGCCGAACCACGGGCCGCCCGTCTTGCGCCAGTCGATCGACGGGCGCGGGATCCGGCCGTGCCCGGCGAAGCGGCGGCCCAGCACGCGGGCGACCCGGCTCCAGCCGAACCGGAAGCCGACCCGGATCGACATCGGGATGGAGTTGTGGACCGGCGAGCAGGTGAGCTGGAGCACTCGCGCGTCCGGCCCGCCGCCCGCCCACTCCGGCTCGGCGATGTACGCGTGGTGGACATCGCCGGAGAGCACACACACCGTCGCCGGGGCGTGCGGCCCCGTACCCGCCTCCGCGATCAGCGCCGCCAGCGCCTCGAAGGACGCCGGGAAGGCCGCCCAGTGCTCCAGGTCCGCCGCCCGCCGCATCTTCTCCCCGAACCGCGCCCAGCGCGGCCCCTTGTCGCCCCGGCACAGCGCCGCGTTCCACCCCTCCGCGTCATGCACCAGGTGCGGCAGCAGCCAGGGCAGGGAGGTGCCGATGAGGAGATGGTCGTACGACTGGGGAGACTGGAGCGCCTGGGCGCGCAGCCAGTCGGCCTCGCCGGGGTTCAGCATCGCGCGGTGCTCCTCGTCCAGCACCCGGGCCGCGCGCGTGTCCACCATCAGCAGCCGGACCCGGCCGAAGTCACGCCGGTAGCTCCAGCGCACGGCCGCCGGATCGGCGTCGGCCTCGGCGGCGAAGGCGCGCAGCGCGTCCGTGCCGTCGGGCGCGGTGCGTACGGACGTGTAGAGCGGGTCGGCGGCCAGTTCGGTTGGGGAGAGATTGCCGAGGTGCTGATGGACCCAGTACGACATCAGGCCGCCCAGCAGCCGCTCCCGCCACCAGCCGGTGGCGCGCATGTCGGCGAGCCAGGAGGCGGAGGTGTTCCAATCGTCGACTACATCGTGGTCGTCGAAGATCATGCAGGTCGGCACGGTGGACAGCAGCCAGCGCACCTCGGGGTCCAGCCAGGACTCGTAGTAGAGCCGGGTGTACTCCTCGTAGTCCGCGACCTCGTTGCCCGGCGGCTCGCCCAGATCGCGGCGGGTGGCCAGCCAGTGGCGGGTGGCCGTGGAGGTCTCGTCGGCGTACACCTGGTCGCCCAGGAGCAGCAGCACGTCCGGGCGCTCGGCGGCCGGGTCGGCGGCGATCTTCGCGGCCAGGGTGTCCAGGGCGTCCGGACCTACCGGGTCGGGCTCGCCGACGGGCGGCGCGGCCCACCGGCAGGAGCCGAACGCCACCCGGACGGTGTCCCCGTCGGCCGGGGCGCGGATCACCGACGGCGGGAACGGCGAGCCGTCGAGCGGCCAGACCCGCACGCCGTCGAGCAGCACCTCGTACGACGGCTGCGAGCCCGGGGTCAGGCCGGTCACCGGGATCAGCGCGTAGTGGTGCCCGGCGATCTCGAAGGTGCGGGAGCCGCCCGAGGAGCCGTCCGCGCAGCGCACCTCGGCGGCGCACGGACGGCTCGCTTCCACCCATACGGTCGCCGAGGTGCCGTCGGCGTACCTCAGCAGTGGTCCCAGGCGCAGTTCCGCCACGTCATCGCCCGCCTTCTCGTGCCGTTCGGTAGCCCCGTACGGTACGGAACGACGGGCACCCACGGGGAGGTTCCGCGCCGGGGAACCGGGGGTCCGGTCAGCGGGACGCGGGCCGGGCCGGGTGAGGGGGACGCCGGGTGGTCGGTCAGCAGGCGCTCAGGTAGCTGGTGAGCGCGGTCTTCTCGGCGCTGTCGACGGACAGGCCGTAGTAGTACTTCACCTGGACCCAGGCGCGGACGTAGGTGCAGCGGTAGGCGGTGCGGGACGGCATCCAGGTGGCCGGGTCCTGGTCGCCCTTGGACTGGTTGACGTTGTCGGTGACCGCGATGAGCTGCGGGCGGGTGAGGTCGTTGGCGAAGGACTGGCGCTGCGCGGTGGTCCAGCCACTGGCGCCGGAGTCCCAGGCCTCGGCGAGCGGGACCAGGTGGTCGATGTCGACGTCGGCGGCGGCGGACCAGGTGGCGCCGTCGTACTGCGAGTACCAGCTGCCGCTGGTGGCGGCACAGGCGGAGTCCTGGACCACGTTGGTGCCGTCGCGCTTGAGGACGACCTCACGGGTGTTGCAGGTGCCGGACTGGGTGATCCAGTGCGGGAAGAGGTCCCGGTTGTAGCCGGTGCGGTTCTCGGTGGCCACGGGGAGCGAGGCGAGGTAGGTGCGGGCGGTGGCGGCGCTGACCGGGGTGGGCAGCGCGGCGGCGGCGGTGGGGGCGTTGAACAGCGCCGCGCCGGAGATCAGGGCGGTGGCCGCGGCGATGGTACTGAGCAGTCGACGCGCGTAGAACCTGGGCATGCGAACTCCCTTGGAGCGTGGGGGTGTTGGTGTGCGGGCGAGGGAATGCTGTCGGTGCGATGTTGCGAACGAGTGTTCGTCCGGTGAGAAGTTAGTGACGCGCGCATGACACGACAAGGTTGAGGGTGGGGGGTTTTGGCGCGGAGGATGTGGGGAGGGGGTGTTTCCCGGGAGCCCCGGGCCGGGCGGCGTGGGGCCTCGGGGGCGTGGGGCTTCTCGGGGGTGGGGCGTCTGAGGTGTGGGGCGTCCGGGGCATGGGACGTGGGCCTTCTCACTCGTCCGCCGCGCGGGGTGTCGCGTAGCATGGACGGCGCAGAAGGGGAGTAGCTCTTCGCCGGACCGTCGACATACTGCTCAGCCCGTGAGGGCCGAGCCGGCGCCCGGAGGCGGACCCGCCCGGCCGAGCCGGTCGTGGACCGCCAGCGAGACCTTCGGCAAGCAGTGCACGCCTGTGCCGTACGGCGCGGGCGCCGAGTGTGCTGCCGTGCCGAGGTGTCTCGCAAGTGCGTACAGCACTCTCGGTGGGGTGGCCCCCGACCGATTGAGGAACCCTTGATCAGCTTCACTGTGACGGCCGTGGTCTTCGGCGTCATCTTCCTTGCCGAGCTTCCCGACAAGACCGCACTGGCCGGGCTGGTCCTCGGCACCCGTTACAAGGCGTCGTACGTCTTCGCCGGGGTGGCGGCGGCGTTCGCCCTGCATGTGGCGCTGGCCGTGGCGGCGGGAAGCGTCCTCACCCTGCTGCCCCAGCAACTGGTGTCGGCCATCACCGGTGTGCTCTTCCTCGCCGGTGCCGCCGTGCTGCTGTGGAAGAAGAGCGACGACGAGGGCGAGGTCCGCAAGCCGGAGGACCAGTCCTTCTGGAAGGTGTCCGGCGCGGGCTTCATGCTCATCCTGGTCGCCGAGTTCGGTGACCTCACCCAGATCATGACGGCGAACCTCGCCGCGCGGTACGACGACCCGCTCTCCGTCGGCCTGGGCGCGGTGCTGGCGCTGTGGGCCGTGGCCGGGCTCGGCATCGTCGGCGGCAAGGCCCTGATGAAGCGGGTGCCGCTGAAGCTGATCACCAAGGTGGCGGCGGCACTCATGGCCGGGCTGGGCGTGTGGAGCCTGTACGAGGCGGTGGCGGCCTGAGGGGTCTGCGGGGCCTGAGGGGCTTGGGGGGTCTGCGGGGTCGGCACGGCTTTCGGGGGTGTGTGAAAGGGGCGGGCCGGACCCCTTCCGCACCGATTCCGGGTCCCGCCCGCCGTTCTGGCCGCTGAACGGGAGGTGAAGTCTTCCGGGGGCACTGGCGCGATACCCGACTTGTTTTGTATCGTACGGAAACAAAGTGGCTCCGCCTGTTCTCCCTGACCGGCGGGCGGGGCCGCCTTTTCTCGCCGTCCCGCTTGGAGTCGCCGATGCCGGCCACCGTGCCCACCGTGCTCACCGCCCGTGCCCTCCTGCTGGACATGGACGGCACCCTCGTGAACTCCGACGCCGTCGTGGAACGGGTCTGGCGGCGCTGGGCCGACCGGCACGGGCTGAACGGCGACGAGGTGATGAAGATCGTGCACGGTCGGCAGGGGTTCGCCTCGATGGCGGTACTGCTGCCGCACCGGCCGATGGAGCAGAACCTCGCGGACAACGCGCGGATGCTCGCGGAGGAGACGGCGGATCTGGACGGGGTCGTACCGGTGCCCGGGGCGGCCGACTTCATGGCGTCGCTCCGCGAGCTGCCGCACGCCCTGGTGACCTCGGCGGACGTCGCCCTGTCCAGCGCCCGGATGGCCGCCGCCGGCCTGCCCATGCCCGAGGTCCGGATCACCGCCGAGTCGGTCGGCGCGAGCAAGCCCGACCCCGAGGGTTTCCTCAAGGGCGCCGCCGAACTGGGCGTGGCCCCGGCGGACTGCGTCGCCTTCGAGGACTCCGGCGCGGGCATCACCGCCGCGCGGGCCGCCGGCATGCCGGTCGTGGGCGTCGGCCCCCGAGCCGCACTGCACGCGCCGGACGCGGTGGTAGGGGACTTGCGGGCGGTGCGAGTGGAGGCGCTGGAGGGCGGCCTGCTGAGGGTGCACGCCGGCTGAGCCGGGGGCGCACTCGGCGACGGTCCCTTATGTCGCGGACGCCGGGAACACCTTGAACGGAGCGGGAAGCCCCTTTTGGTCAGGGGTGCGGGCAACGCCCCTTTTTCAGGGGCGCGGGGAACTGCGCGACCAGCCACGACGCACCCGCACCCGCACCCGAACGACGACGCGACGCATGGCCCCCCGCGAAGCCAACGCACCCACACCCGCACCCGCACCCGCACCCAAGAAAAACCTACGGCTCGGACGTCTCCCCCTCCAACGCCGCCCGCGTAGCCGCGTCGTACACCCCCCACTCCTCCGCCCGAACCCCCCGCGCCCACTGATACGTGCTCACGGCGCTCTCCAGATCCCGCCCGAACCGCCCGTCCGCCCGCCCGACGAAGAGGTTCAGTTCCGCGAGCCGGAGCTGGAGTTCCATGACCTCGGGCCCTTCGTCCCCCCGCTCAAGAACCACCCCCGTCCCCCCGTCCCCCTGCCGAGGTTCGTCGTCCGGGCTGGCGGGCGGCGGCGTCGTCGTGGTCCGGCTGGGGCTAGGGCTCGGCGTGCTGCTCCCGGACGGCGACGCCGACGCCGTACCCGAGGCGGACGGGGACGGCGAAGGGGACGCCGACGGGCTCGGGGACGTGGAGGGGGACGGGGAGGCGGAGACCGGGGCCGCGGACTCGCGGACCGCGCCCGGCGTGGCCGACGGAGCCGTCGTCGACGTGTCCGGCACGGCCTCCCGTATGTCGTCCGGCATCGCGGTGTCCCGGGACGGCTTGTCGTACGAGAACAGCCCGCTGGCGAACCCGGCGCCCGCGAGGACCGTGACCACGACCCCGCCCGCCGCGATCAGGACCGCCTTGCGCCGCCGCCGGGGCCGGACCGTCTCCTCGCCGGACCCGGCGACCGCGACCGTGCCGGGGACCGGCCCCGAACGCCCCTCGAACGCCTCCACATGCGCGGGAACCGGTACGGGCGCGGCCACCGCCCGCAAGGTCATCGTCGCGTCCGGGGCCCCGGCGAGGTCCTCGGACCGGGCGCCGTCCAGGTCGATGTACGGGCGGATCCGCAGCGGGTCGAAGTCCTCCGCCGCGGCCTGTTCCGCCGTACGGGCGTCGCGCAGGGCGTCGGACACCCGGCGGCCACAGGCGCACGACGGGGTGTCGTCCGGCTCGCGGGTCGCCCCGCACTCCGGGCAGCGGTGCCCCTCCGTATCGACCACGTGTTCCCCTCCCTAACGGACTCCAGGAATTATGCAGATCCCGTGGAGGTCCTTTGGGGCAACCCCGGTATTGAGGACTCATTGAGGGCGGAGTCTCACATTCCAAACGGACTCGACAGGCCATAACCCACCACACCGACCACGATGGAGGGGACAACGAGTCGGACACGGCGGCGAACGGAAGCCTGGGGAGGTCCGCATGGCCGGGGACGCGCACGGTGTGACCGGCACCGGGAACACACACGACGGCGCACTGCCGCAGCCGCCCCCCGACGGCGACGGGCAGGTGTCCCGGAGCGTGCTGGTCTCCATCGGCGCGCTGCTGATGGGGATGCTGCTCGCGGCCCTCGACCAGACCATCGTCTCCACCGCGCTGCCCACCATCGTCAGCGATCTCGGCGGACTGGACCATCTGTCCTGGGTGGTCACCGCCTATCTGCTGGCCTCCACCGCCGCGACCCCGCTGTGGGGCAAGCTCGGTGACCAGTACGGACGCAAACGGCTCTTCCAGATAGCGATCGTGATCTTCCTGGTCGGCTCGGCGCTGTGCGGGGTGGCGCAGAACATGCCCCAGCTGATCGGCTTCCGCGCGCTCCAGGGGCTGGGCGGCGGCGGGCTGATGGTGCTGTCGATGGCGATCGTCGGGGACCTGGTGTCGCCGCGCGACCGCGGACGCTACCAAGGGCTCTTCGGCGGGGTGTTCGGCGCGTCCAGTGTGCTCGGGCCGCTGCTCGGCGGGCTGTTCACCGAGCATCTGAGCTGGCGCTGGGTCTTCTACATCAATCTGCCGATCGGGATCGCGGCCCTGATCGTGATCGCCACCGTGCTGCATCTGCCGCGCAAGGCGCAGCGGCATGTCATCGACTATCTCGGTACGTTCCTGATCGCCACCGTCGCCGTGTGCCTGGTGCTGGTCGCCTCGCTGGGCGGCACGACCTGGGCGTGGGACTCGCCGCAGCTCATCGCCCTGGCGGTGGCCGGGGTGGTGCTCGCGGTGGTGTTCGTCGGGGTCGAGCGGCGGGCCGCCGAGCCCGTGCTGCCGCCCAAGCTGTTCCGCATCCGGACCTTCACGCTGGCGGCGGTCATCAGCTTCATCGTGGGCTTCGCGATGTTCGGCGCGATGACCTATCTGCCGACCTTCCTCCAGGTCGTCCAGGGGATCACGCCGACCCTGTCCGGCGTCCACATGCTGCCGATGGTGGTGGGGCTGCTGCTGGCGTCCACCGCCTCCGGGCAGATCGTCAGCCGCACCGGCCGCTGGAAGGTCTTCCCGATCGCGGGCACCGGGATCACCGCGCTGGGCCTGCTGCTTCTGCACCAGCTCGACATGAACAGCTCGACGGCCCTGATGAGCGCCTACTTCTTCGTCTTCGGCCTCGGCCTCGGCCTGGTCATGCAGGTACTGGTGCTGATCGTGCAGAACGCGGTGGCCTACGAGGATCTCGGCGTCGCCACCTCCGGCGCGACCTTCTTCCGCTCGATCGGCGCGTCCTTCGGCGTCGCGATCTTCGGCACCATCTTCGCCGGGCGGCTCGGCGACCGGCTCGCCGACGCCTTCCGAGGCGTCCCCCTGCCGCCGGGGGTGTCCGTCAGCGCCCTGGAGGGCGACCCGCGCGTCCTGTCCGAACTCCCCGCCGCCCTGCGCCCGGCCGCCCTCGACGCCTACGCCTCCTCCATCACGGACGTCTTCCTGTACGCGGCTCCGGTCGCCCTCCTGGGCTTCGTCCTGGCCTGGTTCCTGAAGGAGGACCGGCTGCGGGGCAGCGTGACCGCGCCGGACGCCACCCAGACGCTCGCCAGCAACCCGGTGGAACGCTCGTCCTACGACGAGGTGTGCCGGGCCCTGTCGGTGCTCGGCACCCGCGAGGGCCGCCGCGAGATCTACCGGGACATCACCGCGCGGGCCGGCTACGACCTGCTGCCCGCCGCCAGCTGGATGCTGCTGCGGATGAAACGGTACGGATCGGTCGAGCCGGGCCGTCTCGCCGAGCGCGGTCCGGTCCCGCTGACCGTCGTCCTGGAGGCGGCCCGCCAGATCGAGTCCCGCCGCCTCGGCGCACGCGAGGGGCTCGACCTGAGGCTCACGCCCGAGGGCGAAGAGGTCGCCGAGCGCCTCTGGATCGCCCGCGAGTCCTCCCTGACGGACCTCCTGGGCGACTGGTGGGGCCCGGACCGCCCGACCGACCTCGTCCACCTGGTGAAGGAACTCAACGAGGAACTGTGCGGGGCGCGGAGCGAACAGCCGGGGGAGGAGGGGGAGGGGCGGCGGCTTCAGTGAGGCTCTGTTCCGGCCCTAGGACCCCTGCTCCTCAGCACCCTCGGACTGCTCGGCCCCCTCGGCCCGCTCACGCCGTCGCCGCAGCACGTCCTCCACGTCGTACGGCTTCATGCCGAGGGGCGGGCCGGGCGGCGGGCGGAACATCATCGCGCGGATCTTGGTGTTGATGTCCTCGATGATCTGCCGGGCACGGAACTCGGACGGGGTGGTCAGCGCGGCGGTGAGGGCGTCCTCCGCCTCCTTGCGCAGGGCGAGGGCCGGCGGCAGGACCGAGAAGCCCTCGCGGGCCATTTTGCGCCTGATCCACCACAGTGCGTCGTACGGTGCCTCGACCTCGCTCGGCAGCGGTTTGCCCGCGCCCGCCAGCCGGGAGAAGTCGCCACGGGCCTCCGCCTCGCGGATCTGGTGGTCGGTCCATGTCTCGAAGCTGACCCCGGGTGGCTTTCGCTCGGTCATGAACCCCATTGTGCCGGACGCCACCACGCCGGGCGATTTATCATGCGGCGGCGGCAATCAACGGGGCTGCCGCACAAGGCCGTTCCACGGACCGATTCCCGGGCCGTGCCATGGCTGTTCCACAGGTTTCCACAGGGCTGTTTCAAGGGGAGCGCACGTGCTCGAACTCACCATGGCCGCCGTCTCCGGCGCCGACTCGGGTGCCACGGCCGGTATGCAGATGGCCGACGCGCCCAGCGAGCCGGGCGCGGTCCTGCGGGTGGGACGCGACAAGTCGGTGTGCCGGCTGGTGCCGCCGGAGGACTGGCTGTTCGTCTCGCGGGTCCACCTGGAGTTCCGGTGCGGGCCCGAGGGCGGCTGGCGGGTGACCTGGCTGCGCGGCTCCCAGGCGGAGCCGTCCTCGGAAGTACGGCTGATCGTCGGGGAGTACGCGCAGCCCCTCGTGTACGGCGGCTCGGTGGCGCTGCCCAGGGGCGGCAACGGCGAGCTGATCATCCAGGACCGCACGGCGCCGCGCAGCGTCAACGTGGGCTTCTTCCACGAGGCTTGATCGCCGGTGAGTCGCCGAGACTCGATCGCCCGCGAGTCGCTGCTTGGCGGACGGGTCTCAGGCCAGCACCCGGGCCAGCGCGAACCCGTCGTACCCCTTCGCGCCGACCGTCTGGATCGCCGTACCCGTCAGCCTCGGGTGCTTGGCGATCAGGTCGATCGCGGCGCGGGTGCCCCGTACGTCCTCGGCGGTGCCGGCCGGATCGACGACCCGCCCGCCGCGTACGACGTTGTCGAGCACGATCAGGCTGCCCGCGCGGGTGAGGCGCAGGGCCCACTCCAGGTAGTGCGGGTTGTTGCCCTTGTCGGCGTCGATGAAGACCAGGTCGAAAGGTGGCGGGTTCTCGTCGGCGAGCCGGGGCAGCGAGTCCAGGGCCGGGCCGACCCGTACGTCGACCAGGGCGTCGACGCCCGCGCGGGCGAGGTTGCGGGTGGCGACCTCGGCGTGCCGGGGGTTGTACTCCAGGGTGACCAGCCGGCCGTCGGCCGGGAGGGCGCGGGCCAGCCAGATGGTGCTGTAGCCGCCGAGCGTGCCGACCTCCAGGATCCGGCGGGCGCCCTGGACCTCGGCGAGCAGCTGGAGCAGCTTGCCCTGTGTCGGGGAGACCGCGATGGGCGGGAGCCCGGCCGCCTCGCTGTCCCGCAGGGCCGCCGTCAGGGCCTCGTCGGCGGGGGCGAGACGGGTGGTGAAGTACTCGTCCACGGCGTCCCAGGTCGTCTGCGACTCGCTCATGCGCGTCCTCTCGTGCGGGTGTTCATGCTTCTTCATCGTATGTACCGGATCGGAGGGATAGATCGTTTTTGGCAGATCTGCCGGGTCTGCTGGGTCTGCCGGATCTGCTGGACTTGTCGGATCTATCGGATCTATCGGATCTGCCTGTCGGATGTCGCCGGCCGGTCCCTCCCGAACCACGATCTTTCCCGCATCCCGGTGTGAGTCACGTCCCTCCCGCTGGGTTGACCGAACCTCGGCGCCAGTATCGTCATCCGGACAAAAGAAGAGCGGACGACAGGTGAATCGGGGGTAGCCTGCGTCTCTCTCCGGGGGGTGGTGCGCACCGCACAGGGTGCGCACAGGGAACCCGCGCACGGGACGCGCGGGGCAGACGGGGCGGGAGGCCGACGAGGCGTGGCGAATGCGGAGCACAGCGGGGGACCGGCGGAGGCGTTCGGGGCGGGTGCCGCCGACGGGGCCAGGGCGCGGCTGCGAATGGCGCGGCTCGGCCTGTGGGTGGTGGCCGCGATCCTCGCCGTGCGGCAGATGGCGGTCGTGCTCGGCACCCCGCGCGGCGAGCGGCTGATCGACCTGGAGACCTGGGTCGGGCCGAACGGCGTCCTGCATGTCGAGGGATCGCTGTACGACACGTCCCGTTTCACGGGGACGCCGTTCAGCGGCCTTGTCCTGAAACCGCTCACCCGCGCCGCCGAACAGGCCCTCGGCTGGGGCTGGACCTTCGGCACGCTGCTGCTGGTGGCCGCGCTCGGCCTGGTCGCCGCGCGTGCCCTGCCGCAGCCGGTCGCCCGCCGGGCCTCGCTGTTCGCGGCGCCGGTCGCGATCTGTCTGCTGATGCTGTCGCTGCCGGTGCGCAACGCGTTCTGGCTCGGCCAGACCAGCATCATCCCCGTACTGCTGGTGCTGCTGGGCTGTTTCGTGGTGCGCGGCGAGCGGGCGAGCGGGGCGCTGATAGGGGTGGCGGCGGCGCTCCAGCCGACGGTGCTGCTGTTCGCCCCGCTGCTGTGGTTCACCGGCCGCAAGCGGGCGGCGGCGACCACCGGTCTCACCTTCGCCGGGCTGACCGCGCTGGCCTGGGCGGCGATGCCGCACGACTCGTACACGTACTGGGTGCACCACATGGCGGGCACCGGCCTGGGCGGCGCGGCCGACGACCTCGCCAACCAGTCGCTGCACGGCGCGCTGCTGCGGCTCGGGCTCAGCGGCCCGCTGGAGATCGCCCTGTTCCTGACGCTGGGCACGGCCGTCGCCGTCGTCGGCCTGCGCCGGGCGGTGCACTACGCGCGCGACGGCCAGTTGCTGCTCGCCGTCGCGATCACCGGGTGTGCCGCCATCGCCGTCTCGCCCATGACCTGGCAGCACCAGTTGCTGTGGGTGCTGCTGGCGGTGGTGGGCCGGGTGGGCAAGCGGGCGTCGGACCGGTATGTGTGGCCGGTCGCCGTGATCCTGGTGATAAGCCTGCCGGCCAGGATGATGTTCCCGGACATGGCGGTGCTGTACCCGCTGCGGGACAACGTCGTCCTGCTGACCGCTCTGGCGGCGGCGCTCCTCGTCCCCTTCCTGTCCCGCACCTCGCCCCACTACCAGACCCCGATCCCGACCCAGTACGCGAAGCCGGTGCCGGCCCGTTTCAGCCGGGTCCCGCTGCTGCCGTTCCTCAAGCGGGTCCTCACCCGCCCGAACCTCCTCCTGGAACTGCTGCTCATCCGGGTCACCTACGCGGCGTACCAGCAGGTCCGCCTGGCCGCGACCGGCGGCACCATCCAGGGCGGACGCGAGCGCGCGGAGGCACACGGCCGCCAGATCCTCGACCTCGAACGCGTCCTAGGCATCGACATCGAGCGCGCGGTCAACCACGCGGTGGTGAAGATCGACTGGCTGCGCGGCTTCTTCGACTTCTACTACACGTCCTTCCACTTCGCGATGCCGCTGACGGTGCTGGCGCTGCTGTACTGGCGCCGCCCCGTCGACTACCGCTGGGCCCGTTCCACCCTGGGCCTGACGACCCTGCTGGCCCTGATCGGCTTCTGGGCCTACCCCCTGGCCCCGCCCCGTCTGATGCCGGGCTTCGGCATCATCGACACGGTCCACGGCGTCCAGGACTTCTCCCAGCCCGACTACGGCACGCTCACCTCCCTCACCAACCAGTACGCGGCGATGCCGTCCCTGCACTTCGGCTGGTCCCTGTGGTGCGGCCTGGTCGTCGCGATCGTCGCCCCGAAGCTGTGGATGAAGGCGCTGGGCCTCATGCACCCCCTGTTCACCGTCGCCGCGATCGTCGCGACCGGCAATCACTGGGTCCTGGACGCGGCGGGCGGCGCGCTCGTGGTGGGCGGCGGCTTCGCCCTCGTGTACGTGTTCCAGGGCCCGCGGGCCCGGACGGTGACGGCGGTCGCGGAGCGGGTGGAGCGGGCGCCGGAATTGGAGAAGGCGGCGCGTGGTCAATAGGTGGGGGATGGGGTGGGGTGTGGGTGGGAGTGAATGCTGTTGGCCAAGCCCGATTCCAACCCGGATAGGCGGGTTTGACGGCAGCCGCGTTGCTTCTGGGTCTCACGCCCACGGTGCCGCAGGCCGCCGCGCTGCCCGGATCGTCCGTCGCCGCCGAGGGCATGGCCGGGCAGAGCGACGAGGCCACCCAGGCGCTGGCGCAGGCCAGTGCGGTACGGACGGCCCGCTGGCCCGGATCGAGGACGGTCAGTGGCTCGCCCTGTGCTGGCCGACAGCCCTGCCCGAGCCGGAGTTGGACGGCATGACCGCCCTGCACCCGGAGGTGCCACCGTCGAGGTGTTGCCGACGCGCGGCGAAGGGAAACGGAGTGCCGAGGCACTTGCAGTCACGCCTGGCGTGATCTGTCATGGATGCGAACGCTCTCGACGTTGCGTGAAGGCGGCATCGGTAATTCTTGTGATGTCCCAGCCGCGCGACGCGGCTCACTGGGAGATTGCGCCGCGCAAGTGTGAGGCCTTCAGGTCGGGTCTCAAGTGCCGCCCGCCGTAGTGGCCGATGGGTGCGGGACTGCGTGGTGGACCACCGACCACGCAGTCCCGAAGGTCTCATCCCGTGCCGTGTGACTCCGCCTGCGCGGCCTCACCGCGGCCGACGGTCACTGCCCAGGTGACGGTCGACGGCGCGGTGACGGACACCGTGCCGGGCTGGTACGCGGATTTCATCGCGAGCTGGTTGTAGGTGACCGCAGGTTCGCCCGCGCCGCACTCCAACGGGAACGACACATCCATGACCGGCACGGCGACCGTGATCGTGCCGACGCCTCGACAGTTCACGGCAACGATGAGGGCCTTGTCCCGTTCGCCGCCCGCGTACGTGAAACTCGCATTGCCGCGAGTCTCCGCTCGTTGACCGGCCAGCTCTTCCCCCATGGCAGCGTCCAGTTCCGGCGGCGTCACGGAGCCGGAATCGGCCTGGTGCGCCGAGGGAGGGGCGGGTGCCGAAGGAGTGGACGGCGCCGCTTCGCCCGTGGGCTTCGGGTCTGGCGTGCAGGCTGACACAGTGAGCAGCAGAAGAGCCGAGGCCACTACCACCCGGTGGCGCACGGTCAGCTCTCCCACAGGGCCCAGCCGACTCGGCGGCGCGTGTAGCTGGTCAGCGATCATTGACGTAGCCAGACGTGTGCATCATGTCAGCAAGTGCCACGGTCCGGGTCCGGTCGGCTTGGCGGCGAAGCGCACTCGAACCACACCGTCTTCCCGCCCTCCGGCCGTACATCCACGCCCCACTTGTCCGCCGCGGACTCCAGGATCAGCAGGCCCCGGCCGTTCTCCGAATCCAGGGGGAACTCACTGGGTGGCGCCGGGAGCTGGGGTGAGCTGTCGGTCACCTCCACTCGGGCGCCTGTCGGTTGGCGTGCGATGACCACCGTGCAGTGGCGGTCCTGGACATGGCGTACGACATTGGCGATCAGCTCCGTCGTGCCCAGCTCCACCGCCTCGGTCAGCTCGGGCACACCCCACTCCCTGAGCAAGGTGCGGGCGATGCGGCGCACGTGGCGGGCGGAGTGCTCGGCGACGGTGAGGCTCATGCGGTACTGGTGGGGGAAGTGTCCGTTCACATCACCAGGGTGGCCGCGTCTCGCTACGCTGGCTACGGTCCGGATTCAACCCGTCACAGTGTGGTGCGGGTTGTTGCGTGAGAGGGGTCCCCCACGTGACTCATATCAACGTCCTTGATCCCGGCGCTTCGCCGCTCGACTACTACGGCTTCGAGTTACGGCGGCTTCGTGAGGCGGCGGGGCTCACCCAGAAGCAACTCGGGGAGATCGTCAACTACACCGGGTCGCTGGTGGGGCAGATCGAGACCGCGCGCAAGTTGCCGACGGCGGAGTTCAGCGAGCGGGTGGACGCGGCGCTCGGGACCGGGGGATCGTTGTCCCGGTTGCTGGTGCTGGTCATGCGCAGTCAACTTCCGGCCTGGTTTCAGCAGGTGGCGGAGTTGCAGGCGCGGGCGGTTGAAATCCTCTGCTTCGAGGCCCAGATAGTGCACGGTCTGCTCCAGACTCGGGCCTACGCGCGGGCCGTGCTCGGCGTGCTCGATGAAACCAACCTCGACGACCGCACCGCCGTCCGGCTCGCCCGCCAGCGCATCTTCGAGAAGAGTGATCCACCGGTCTTCTGGGCGATCCTCGGCGAGGCAGCCCTGTATCAGCAGATCGGCTCGCGGGAGGTCATGCGCGAGCAACTGGCCCATCTGTTGACCTTGGCACACAACCCACGAATCAACGTGCAAGTGCTCCCATACTCAGCCGGAGCGCACGCGGGGCTACAAGGCTCATTCGACATCTACCGCTTCGTGAGCGATCCGGCCATCGTCTATACGGAGGGGTACGGCAGCGGGCATCCGACTGCCAGTTCAGACACCGTCAAGGACTGCTCACTCCGTTACGATCATCTCCAGGCCGCCGCCCTCTCCCTCAAAGACTCGGCGGAGTTGATTCGGCGCGTGATGGAGGAACGCTATGGCGAGCGACGTGATTCTGATGGGGATCCGGTGGCGTAAGTCCAGCTACAGCGGCGATCAGGGCGGCAACTGCGTGGAGTGCGCGCCGTTTGGGCCGCTCGCCTGGCGCAAGTCGACCTACAGCGGTGACCAGGGCGGCGAGTGCGTCGAAGTAGCCGAAACCCCCTGCCCCACCCCCATCATCGCCCTACGCGACTCCAAGAACCCGGCGGGACCGACCCTCACCCTCGATCCCGCCGTCTTCTCCGCCTTCGTCAACTGGACGGCGACCAAAGCCGCTGGATGAGGGGCCCGGTGGCCAGGCCGCCCCCAGCGCACATCGTCACCGGCGCGGATTCCCCGTCGGCTCAGTCCCGCCCCGACGACACCACAGCCAGCAGCCCCGCCAACACCGCCGCCACCAGCAGGGGTACGCCCGGGCCGTGGGTCAGGACCAGCCAGGCGCCGAGGAGGGCGCCGCAGAACAGGGCGATCACGGCCGCCGTGCGGAGGATGCCGTGGTCGCCGGTGCCGCCGCCCAGGGGGGATTCGGAGACCAGGGCGGTCAGGGTGGTGGTCACCACCGTCGTCGTGGCGATGCCGGGTACTCCCAGTTTGCGGACCGTGGCGTTGCGCATGCCCATGGCCAGGGCGGTGACCGCGAGGAGGATGTAGGCGCGCGCCCCGTTGTCGGGGACGGTGAAGGCCACCAGCGCGGCGGCCAGCAGCAGCGCCGCCTCGATGGCCAGTGAGGTCCTCGACCAGGCGCCGCGTGAGTGTGTGGCCAGCAGGCCCGCCAGGCGGCCTCCGCCGATGGCGCCCACCAGGAAGAGGCCGATCGAGGTGAGGGTGTGGGTGACGGAGAAGCCCTCCGCGCCGGCGGTGGCGAAGCCCAGCACCACCACATTGCCGGTCATGTTGGCGGTGAAGACGTGGTTCAGGCCCAGGTAGCTCACGGCGTCGACGATTCCGCTGCTCACGGTCAACAGGAGCAGGACATAGGTCAGACGCAGGCGGTGCCTCTCCCGCCGGTCGGTCGACTCTGCTGGCTCGGGTGTCTCCGTCTCGACGGTCATCCGCTCAGTTGACCATGGGGGTGGATGGCTCGCCGTGTCTCCGTACGCCAAAGGCGGCGGCCCCCCCAGCAGAGGGGGGCCGCCGCCCAAGGGTCGGTCGATGAAGACCGATCGGGTCCGTCAACGGTGACCGATCGCGTCCGTCAGTCCGTCAACGGTGGCCGGTCGTGCCGGTCCGTGACCCAGTCGGCTTCGGCTCAGTACCAGCCGTTCGCCTGCCAGAAGTCCCACGCGCCGACCGGGCTGCCGTAGCGGGCGTCCATGTAGTTCAGGCCCCACTGGATCTGGGTGGCGGGGTTGGTCTTCCAGTCCGCGCCGGCCGACGCCATCTTCGAGGCGGGCAGCGCCTGGACCAGGCCGTACGCGCCGGAGGAGGGGTTGGTGGCGGTGACGTTCCAGCCGCTTTCCTTGCTGACGATGTTCGAGAAGGCGTTGTAGTGCGCGGCGTTCGGGATCATCTGCTTCGCGATGGCCTGTGCCGAGGCGGCGGACGCGGTGGGCGCGGCCTGGGCCGGGGCGGCGGTGAGGGCCATACCGGCGGTGGCGGCGGCCACGGCGGCGACGGTGAGGGCCTTCTTGGGGGACGCGATGCGACGGATGAGCGAGGCGGACACAGTGAACCTTTTCTTCGGGGACGGGGGGTCGCGGCCCGCCTCGGCCACGCGGTACGCGGCGGGGCAAGCATCGACGCCGTGGCCCTGGGGGCACATCGGCGCCGTGCGACGTGGTCCAGAGAAACAGGCCTGCGAAACGACCGCAATGACCCCTTTTACTAGTTGTGGTCGCATGTGGCACCTACGTCCCCTGTGTGACCTGGCTCTCAATGCCCTGGTCAGGGGGGTGAAAGGCGCGTTCATGACAGGCCGCGCGGCTACGACCCCGGATCGTTGGTGATCTGGGTCATGTGGGGTGCTTCACCGCCGGGCAACGGGTTCCGTCACTGCCGGCGCACGTCTCCGCACGGAGCGGATGCCTCGGACGTGACCGGCGTCTCGAACGTGACCGGCGCCTCGAACGCCGCCCTCCGCGTCGCCCTCCGCAGCGCCTTCAGCAGCGCCGGGCCCACCAGCAGCGTCAGCACGACGGTCACCAGCGCCCGCCCCAGGTCCCAGCCCAGCGAGGTGGCCAGACAGTAGGCGATGAAACGGGCCAGATTGGCCAGGACCGGCAGATCCGGGTCCAGCGCGATGACCGTGGTCCGCTCGTCCATGAACGGCCACCCCGCCAGATTCATGATCGTGCCGTACGCGAACGCCGCCACGAACCCGTAGCAGGCGAGCAGCAGCAGCTCACCCCGGCCGCGCAGCCGCTCCGCACCCGGCAACAGGCCCGCGCCCATCGCGAACCAGCCCATCGACAGCATCTGGAACGGCAGCCACGGCCCCACCCCACCCGTGAGCAGCGCCGACGCGAACATCGTGACCGAGCCCAGGACGAAGCCGAAGCCGGGTCCCAGCACCCGGCCGCTCAGCACCATCAGGAAGAACATCGGCTCGATGCCCGCCGTCCCCGCCCCGATCGGCCGCAGCGCCGCCCCCGTCGCCGCCAGCACACCGACCATCGCCACCGCCTTCGGGCCGAGGCCGGACTCCGAGATCGTCGCCGCCACCACCGCGACCAGCAGCACCAGCAGCCCCGCGAACAGCCACGGCGCGTCCTTCGCGTGCGCGGCCACGCTCGACTCCGGCGGCGCCAGGAAGGGCCACCCCAGCGCGCCCACCCCGACCGCGCTCACCAGCACCAGCGCCGCGACGGACCGCGGCCCCAGCCGCACCGCCCGCGCCCGTACCGCCCGCGCCCCTGCCTCCACCAGGCTCATGACAGCGCCCCCCGCACCTGCGCGACCGTCAGCCATTTCGCCGGCGCCAGCACCTTGGTCACCTGCGGCGCGAACGACGGCGACGACACCACGACCTCCTCCATCGGCCCGTCCGCGATCACCTCGCCCTCCGCCAGCAGCACCACCCGTCGCGCCAGCTCCGCCGCCAGCTCCACATCATGCGTGGCCAGCACGATCGCATGCCCCTCGGCCGCCAGCCCGCGCAAGTGAGTGACCAGTCGTGCCTTCGCCGCGTAGTCCAGGCCCCGGGTCGGCTCGTCCAGCAGGATCAGCGGCGGGCGCGCAGTCAGGACCACGGCCAGCGCCAGCGCCAGCCGCTGGCCCTCGGACAGATCACGCGGGTGGCTGTCGTCGGTGACCCCGGGCAGCAGTTCCGACACCAGCGCCCGGCAGGTGCCCGCCGCCGCCCCGGCGTCCCGGTCGGCCGCCGCGCACTCCCCGGCGACCGTGTCGGCGTACAGCAGGTCCCGTGGCTCCTGCGGTACGAGGCCGACCCTGCGGACGAGATCACGGGGGGCCGTCCGGTGCGGTACGGCGTCCCCGACCCGTACCGACCCCGACGCCGGGGGCACCAGGCCCACCAGCGCGGACAGCAGCGTCGACTTCCCGGCGCCGTTGCGGCCCATGAGGGCGACCGTCTCGCCGGGGGCGACCGTGAGATCGACCGAGCGCAGAGCGGGCACCCGGCCCCGCCGGACCACCAGGGAACGGACCTCCGCCAGAGGGAGGGAGGAGGGGGAAGGGAGGGAGCGGGGGGAGGAGGGGGTGGCCTGGGGTCTGCGGGCCAGGAAGCGGCGGGGGGCGGGCACCGGGGCCGGCGCGGAGGCGGGCCCGGTCGCCGGGGTCACCTGCCCAGCCGCCGCCCCCGACCTCCACCTCTCAGAGCTTGCAGCGGAAGATCCCTCCAACCGCTCCCGCAGCTCCCCCGCCCGGCGCCGCGCATCGCGGACCGTCAACGGCAGTGGGGTCCAGCCCGCCAGCCGGCCCAGTTCCACCACCGGCGGGAACACCGGGGACACGGCCATCACCTCGGCCGGGGTGCCCAGCACCAGGGCCGCTCCCGGCGCCGGGAGCAGGACGATCTGGTCGGCGTACTGGACGACCCGTTCCAGCCGGTGTTCGGCGAGCAGCACCGTCGTACCGAGATCGTGGACCAGCCGCTGGAGCACGGCGAGGACCTCCTCGGCCGCCGCCGGGTCCAGCGCGGACGTCGGTTCGTCCAGGACCAGGACGCGCGGGTGCGGGGTGAGCACCGAGCCGATGGCGACGCGCTGCCGCTGGCCGCCGGAGAGGGTGGCGAGGGAGCGGTGGCGCAGTTCGACGAGGCCGAGCAGGTCGAGGGTCTCCTCGACCCGGCGGCGCATCACGTCCGGGGCGATGCCCAGGGACTCCATCCCGTAGGCGAGTTCGTCCTCGACGGTGTCCGTGACGAAGTGGGACAGCGGATCCTGGCCCACCGTGCCGACGACGTCGGCCAGTTCACGAGGCTTGTGGGTACGGGTGTCGCGGCCGGCCACCGTGACCCGGCCGCGCAGGGTGCCCCCGGTGAAGTGCGGGACCAGACCGCTGACCGCGCCGAGCAGCGTGGACTTGCCGACCCCGGACGGGCCCGCGAGCAGCACGAGTTCGCCCTCGGGGACATCGAGGTCGACGCCCCGGACGGTGGGCTCGGCCGCCCCGGCATAGGTGACGGAGACACCGTCGAAGCGGATCATGACGGCTCCTTCGGAGGGGCGTACGGCGCCGGGGTGACGAACGCGGGGAGCAGCCCCAGCAGGATCGCCGCCGCCGGCCACAGCGGCAGCCCCGGGACGGTCGGCGGGACCACCCCGGGGTCCAGCGCGGCCGGGTCGAACGACCGGGCGGCGACCAGCGCGCCGGCGACCGCGACACCGGAGCCGGCCACCAGCCAGGCGCGCACGTCCCAGGGGTCGGGGCGGTAGCGGGTACGGGGTGAGCGCCTGCCGCCGAGCCGCAGCCCGGCCAGCGCCGCGGCCAGCCCGATCAGCAGCACGGGCACCCCGTAGCCCGCGCCTTCGGCGGTCAGCACTCCGTACGTTCCCGCGCACACGCCGAGCAGCCCGGCCAGGGTGAGCACGGCGGTGGTACGGCGGACGGCGGGCGGAACCTGTGCGGTACGGCCGTAGCCGCGCGCGTCCATCGCCGCGGCCAGCGCGACCGAGCGTTCCAGGGCGCCCTCCAGGACCGGCATCCCGACCTGGAGCAGACCCCGGATGCCCCGGTCCGGCCGGCCGCGCAGTCGCCTCGCGGCACGCAGCCGCTGGACGTCGGCGATCAGGTGCGGCGCGAAGGTGAGGGCCACGACGACCGCCACCCCCATCTCGTACAGCGCGCCCGGCAGCGACTTCAGCAGCCGGGACGGGTTCGCCAGGGCGTTGGCGGCGCCGACGCAGATCAGCATCGTGGCCAGCCGCAGACCGTCGTAGAAGGCGAACAGGAGGGACTCCAGGGTGACCCGGCCGCCGAGGCGGATGCCCTGCGCCCAGTCGGGGAGGGGGATCTCGGGGAGGGTGAGCAGGACGTGGGTGCCGGGGATGGGGGAACCGAGGACCACCGTGAAGAGGATGCGGACGGCGATGACGGCGAGGGCGAGTCTGACGAACGCGTGGTAGGAGCGGGCCCAGGGGGTGTCGGGGCGGCGGGCCGCGACCACGTACGCCGAGACCATGATGAGGAGGGCCAGCAGGAGGGGGTTGGTGGTGCGGGTCGCGGCGACGCCGAGGGCCAGGGACCAGAGCCACCAGGCTCCGGGGTGGGTCTGGTGGTAGGGGTGGTGCGGGTCGTGGGGGGCCCGCCGTGGCGCCGGTGTCGCCGTACGCGCGGCGGAGCCGCCCTCGATCCGGCCCCGCGCCCCTTCGAGGCGTCGGGGCTCAGGCACGTCGACGGCGCCAGGTCTGCCAGCCGACCCCCGTGGCCACGACGACGATCGCGGCGATCCCCGCCCACAGGCCCGCCGACGGGCCGCTGTCCCCGGAGGTGCCCGGCTCCTGCTGCCCGGCTCCCGAGACCTGCTCTCCGCAGCCCTGCTCCGGGTACCCGGTGATCGCGCACAGCAGCGCGTTGGAGTCGTAGCGCAGGGGTTCGGCGACCGTGGCCAGGGCCTCGGCCGTGGTGGCGTCGGGGGAGACCTGGGCGCAGGCCGTACGGGCCGGGGGCGGGGTCTCGCCGGAGGGGGCGTCGGCCGGGGTGCCGAAGTCCAGGACCAGGGCCACCCGTTTCGAGCCCTCCCGGTCGGGGGTCTGGGCGCAGATCGTCGCGAAGCCGGCCGTGCCGCGTGGCCGGCTGGCGTCCTGGGAGTCCTCGCTCACCGCGAACCGGAAGCCCTGGACGGCGCCGTCGGCGGGGCGGGCCAGGGACGGGCCCTGATCGGCGTAGATCCAGCGGTCGCCGTCGCGGTCCCAGAACGACCAGTAGCGGTAACCGGCCGCCTGGGCCTGGCCCGCCCCGCCCGCGAGGACGAGCAGCAGACCGGCCAGGAGAAGGAGGGGGACGCGGCGGGTCACCGCTGGTTGCCCCGGGAACGGTTGCTGACCAGGAAGCCGATACCGACGCCGACGATGCCGAAGACCCCGACGTACCACCAGACCCCGAAGGGGGAGTCGTCGTCGGCGGACTCGGCGGCCGTGTCCTCCTTCTCCACCAGCCGCTTCTCCTCCAGCCCGTCCGTCGCCTCCGGGGCCGGGCCGGTGGCGTTGAGCCCGCTGATCAGGGCCTCGCCGCCGAACTCGCCCGGAGCGGTGCCCACGGACTGCGCGGCGAGGACCAGTTGGGCGTAGGCGGCGGGGCCGGACTGCTTCGCCCAGTCGGCGGCGTTCTTCTCCAGCCAGGTCATGGCCGCGCGGGCCTGCCCGACCTCGCCCTGCGCGGCCAGCGCGACCACGGCGTCGGCGGTGTTGCCGTAGTCCGGCTGGTCCTCGGCGCCGGGGAGGGCGGAGATGAGGTGGCCGTCCTCGGCGAGGGCACCGGTCAGCCAGGCGGCCCCGTTGGCGGCGGCCTGCTCGGGCGTGGTGGCGTCGGCGCACTTCGCGTCGGCCGGGGCGTCGGCGTCGGGACTCGCATCGGCGTCCGCATCCGCGCCGGCCTCGGCGTTCAGACCCTTGCCGAGCGCGCCCAGGACGCCCGCCGCCGTCGCGTCCGCGTTGGCGACCAGGTCGCCCTTGTCGTCGGGCTGGTAGGCGAAGGCACCGCCGCCGTCGGCGTCGGCGCAGGGGACGCTGAGAGCGAGCAGCGCGTCGTACGGGGACTTCCCGTCCTTCTGGACCTCGGCGGGCTGTTCTCCCGCCGCCGCGAGGGCGCCGATCACCACGCCGGTGGAGTTCGCGTCGCTGGGGCCGCCGGGGGTGTAGCCCCAGCCGCCGTCCGCGTTCTGCGCGGACTTCAGCCAGGTGACGGCCTTGCCGGTGGCGGCCTCGTGGTCGCCGAGCGCGGCGAGGGCCTGGACGGCGGCGGCCGTGCTGTTGGAGTCCAGCGCGGTCTTGGTGTCGCAGTCCGTGCCGGGCTCGGCCCGGAAGGCCGCGAAGCCGCCGTTGCCGCACTGCTGCCCGGTCAGCCAGTCGACGGCCACCGCGGCGGGCCGTATGCCCACCGAGGTCTGGGCGAGCAGAGCGAGGGACTGGCGCCAGACGCCGTCGTACGTCGGGTCGGCCGCGCCGAACAGCCCGGCCGGGAGCGACGCGGACGCGGACGGGGACGGCGAGGCGCTGTCGGCCTGGGCGAGCGGAGCGGCGACGGCGCCGATCCCGAGGGCGGCGGCGAGAACCGCGGCACTGCGGCGGACGTACATGATCGGCGGGTGACCTTTCCTGCGGGGGAGCCGGACAGCACCGGGCACCCCGGGCGGCTCGGCTCCGTATCCCTCGACGGTGCCGCGCCCGGCGGACGCCGTGCGCGTGAGCCGGTCACAGTCCCGTACCGGGCGGTCCGGCGCACGGCCCGCCCGGTTTCGGGGGGCCGCTCACGGCGGCGGACCTGCCAGTCCCTTGAGGCTCCGGGGGAGGAGGCTCGGCACCGGATCCTCCCGGCCCCCGCCTCGCCTTCCCCCCTGGCTTCTCCCCGTACGGATGTGATGACGACCTGCTCACTCTACCGGGCGGCCCGCGAGGGCCATCGGGCTGTGCCGCGCGAGGGTCACCGGGCGGTGCCCGTGGGGTTGACCGGGCTGTGGCCGCGAGGTTCGCCGGGCGGTGCCTGTGAGGTTCGCAGGGGCGTGGCGCGTGAGGGTCATCGGGGCGGGCTTGTGAGGTTGACCGGGCCGTGCCCGCGAAGGCCATCGAGTAGTGCCCGTGGGGCTCACCGGGCTGTGCCCGCCGCGGCCACCCGGGCCGTGTTGGTGGGGTTACGCGAACCATTGCTCGGGCCGGGCCGCGCGGGTACGGCGGACCACCGCCGTGTCGGCCTCGTGCAGCGCGATCCAGGCGCCGGACGCCTCACGGACCTTGGCGGACGGACCGTGGTGGTCGGGATGGTGATGGGTGACGACCACGCCGTACACCTCGGTGAGGGAGGTGCCGCAGGCCGTCAGGCCCTCGGCGAGGGTGTCCCAGGAGGTGGGGTCGTCCCAGCCGGTGTCGATCAGCACCGGGCGCGGTCGGTGTCCACGACGTGGACGAGGGTGTGACCGAGGGGGTCGTCCGGGATGGGGACCCGGAGGAAGCGGACGCCGCCCCCGTGATCGTGCGTCTGCGCCATGTCTCCCCCCATCGCCGCGTTCCGGCCACTGTAACTAGAACGGGTTTCCATGGGAGCCTGAGTCAGCTGCCTTGTGGGCTACGCGATGTGGGGCGGGTGACCCCGGTCACGTCCACGGTCGGGTGCCCGGCGCGGACTCCTTCGGGCCTCGCTGGGGTCGGTCTTCGCGGGTGTGTGGCTGATGGGCCGTCAGATGTGCGCCGGGTCAGCGCCAGGAGCTGATGAGGCGGGCCACTTCACGGAGGTCGGCCTCCTGGGCGCGGATGGCACCGGCCAGGAGGTGAACGTCCTTCGTCTCCGGGGAGACCGGCTGATCGGACGCCGTCATGTACAGCGTGGTGCATGCCCAGCCGATGGTGGCATTGAAGTCGGCGAACGGGCGAAGCAGCAGGGCGGTGTGGAACAGCGTGGCAGCGCGGGCCGCTGGTTCCTCGTAGTAGAGCTGCCCGTGTGGCTGTTCGTGGAGGTGCCGGGTCGCCATGGCGCTGAGGGCGCCCCAGTCCGTGATGGCGATGCTGACGGGAGAGACGCGCGTCTGGACTTCCAGGATCCACCCGGCGTCGACACGGACCACCGCACTCAACGCTGACCCTCCGGCAAGTCTTTGAAGACGTCCAGCGCGAAGGCGACCGCCTGATCCGCGTCTCTCAGGAACGCCGTCCTCTGTGCGTCCGCGAGGATTATGTCGTGTGCGTGGGACCGCATCGACTTGCCCAGCGCGGCGGCGTGCGCCTTGGCCAGGGCGAGTTCTTCCTCGGTGAATTCCACTGTGATCATCGGCATGGCGTCATGATATCGGCGGTGCAATCGATGGTTATGGTATCCGTCAATCGTCGGTTGACGTCAGGTCGATCAGCCGGCACACCGTCTCGATGTCGATCTTCACCTGGGCGATCGACGCGCGGCCCGACAGCCAGGTGATCAGGGCCGAGTGCCAGGTGTGTTCGATGACGCGGACCGCGGAGAGCTGTTCGGGGGTGGGGTGTTCCAGGCCCATGGCGTCGAGGATGATCGCGGTGGTCTGGCGGGAGACCTGGTCGACCTCCGGGGAGACACTGCGGTCGGCGAAGGTGAGGGCGCGGACCATCGCGTCGGCGAGGTGCGGCTCGCGCTGGAGGGCGCGGAAGGCGCGCATCAGGGTCTCCGCGACCCGCTCCGCGGCCGTGTCCCCCGACGGCGGCTTCTTGCGCAGGGTGCCGTGCATGTGCTCCAGCTGCGCCTGCATGGTGGCGACCAGCAGATGCACCTTGGACGGGAAGTACCGGTACAGCGTGCCCAGCGCCACCTGCGAGACCTCCGCGACCTCGCGCATCTGCACCGCGTCGAAACCGCCCCGGCCGGCCAACTGCGCGCTCGCGTGCAGGATGCGGCGGCGACGCGCCTCCTGCCGCTCGGTGAGCGCCGGTGCGTCGCTTCGCGCGCTCCTGGCTGCCACCTTGGTCACCTTGGTCACCTTGGCTTCCGCAGGCATGGACACCGTTCCGTGAGTTCCGTGACAGTCCGTGAGAAGGGGGGCGATCAGACAGCATGGCAGGGCCGGAGCGATCTCGCCCGCCGTGGCGCGAATCACCTGATCCAGGTCTCACCCCGGCCCTACCTGCCGGTAGATTCGGAGCCTCTCGAACGATCAAGTCTGAAACCTGTTCTAGATTACCGTCCCGACCACCCAGTCTCATCATCACCCAGGCAGAAGGGGGCCCAGAGTGACCGCTGAGGCCAGTCGGGCAGGGGCCGCTGACGGTCCCGCGACTGACGGCGAACGACCGCTGCGCATCGCACTCCTCACCTATAAAGGAAACCCGTTCTGCGGCGGCCAGGGCGTCTACGTCCGCCACCTCTCCCGCGAACTCGCCCGCCTCGGCCACCACGTCGAGGTCATCGGCGCCCAGCCCTACCCGGTGCTCGACGCACCCGGCGACAACTCCGGCGACAACTCCGGCGAGGGCTCGGGCGAGGGCTCGGGCGGGAACTCCCGCGGGAACTCCGGCAGGAGCTTGGGCGGGAACTCGGGCGACCGCTTCCGCCTCCGCCTCACCGAGCTGCCGAGCCTCGACCTCTACCGCCAGCCCGACCCCTTCCGCACCCCCGCCCGCGGCGAGTACCGGGACTGGATCGACGCCCTCGAAGTCGCCACCATGTGGACCGGCGGCTTCCCCGAACCGCTCACCTTCTCCCTGCGCGCCGGCCGCCTGCTGCGCGCCCGGCGCGGCGCGTTCGACGTCGTCCACGACAACCAGACCCTCGGCTACGGACTCCTCGGCGACCTCGGCGCCCCCCTCGTCACCACGATCCACCACCCCATCACCGTCGACCGCCAACTGGAGCTGGCCGCCGCCGAGTCCTGGCAGCGCCGCTACTCCGTCCGCCGCTGGTACGCCTTCACCCGGATGCAGAAACGGGTCGCCCGCCGGCTGCCGTCCGTGCTCACCGTCTCCGGCACCTCCCGCACCGAGATCACCGACCACCTCGGTGTCCGCGCGGACCGCGTCCATGTCGTGCCCATCGGCGCCGACACCGGCCTGTTCTCGCCCGACCCGTCCGTGGCCCGGACGCCAGGCCGGATCGTCACCACCTCCAGCGCCGACGTCCCCCTCAAGGGCCTGGTCTTCCTCGTCGAGGCGCTCGCCAAGGTCCGCACCGAACACCCCGGCGCCCACCTCGTCGTCGTCGGCAAGCGGCCCGACGAGGGGCCGGTCGCCCAGGCCATCGCCCGCTACGGGCTCGCGGGCGCCGTCGAGTTCGTCAAGGGCATCTCCGACACCGAACTCGTCGCCCTGCTGCGCTCGGCCCAGATCGCCTGCGTGCCCTCGCTCTACGAGGGCTTCTCCCTCCCGGCCGCCGAGGCCATGGCCACCGGGACGCCGCTGCTCGCCACCACCGGCGGCGCGATCCCGGAGGTCGCCGGACCCGACGGCGTAACCTGCCTCGCCGTCCCCCCGGGCGACGCGGGCGCCCTCGCCGCCGGCCTGGTCCGGCTCCTCGCCGACCCGGACCTGCGCACCCGCCTCGGCGCGGCCGGCCGCGAACGGGTCCTCGCCCGCTTCACCTGGGCCCGCGCCGCCCAGGGCACAGCCGCCCGCTACCGCGAGGCCATCGCCCACCGGGCGGCCACCGCGCGGACCGCCGCCGCGCCCCCCTCGGCCAACCCCGCCAACCCCAACCGTGAAAGCAGGGCCACGTGCTGACCGTCGATTTCTCCCGGTTCCCGATCGCCCCGGGCGACCGCGTACTGGACCTCGGCTGCGGGGCCGGGCGGCACGCGTTCGAGTGCTACCGGCGGGGCGCGCGGGTCGTGGCGCTGGACCGCAGCGCCGAGGAGATCCGCGAGGTCGCCCAGTGGTTCGCGGCGATGGCGGCGGAGGGCGAGGCCCCGGCGGGCGCCACCGCGACGGCCCTGGAGGGCGACGCCCTCGCGCTGCCCTTCCCCGACGAGTCCTTCGACGTCGTCATCGTCTCCGAGGTGATGGAGCACATCCCCGATGACAAGGGCGTACTCGCCGAGATGGTCCGGGTGCTCAGGCCCGGCGGCCGGATCGCCGTGACCGTCCCGCGCTACGGCCCCGAGAAGGTCTGCTGGACCCTGTCCGACGCCTACCACGAGGTCGAGGGCGGCCACATCCGCATCTACAAGGCGGACGAGCTGATGGCCAGGATCCGCGAGGCGGGCCTGCGGCCCTACGGCAGCCACCACGCCCACGCCCTGCACAGCCCGTACTGGTGGCTGAAGTGCGCGTTCGGCGTCGACAACGACAAGGTCCTGCCGGTGCGCGCGTACCACAAGCTGCTGGTCTGGGACATCATGAAGAAGCCGCTGGCCACCCGGGTCGCCGAGCAGGCGCTGAACCCGCTCATCGGCAAGAGCTTCGTGGCGTACGCGACCAAGCCGCGACTGCCCCGGACGGACGCCCGGTGACCACTTCCCGCACCGAGCACCTCGTCCTGCCCGGGGTACTCACCGCCGGGCAGGCCGCCGCGACCGTCGCCGGACTCCTCGCCGTGCAGCGCGCGGACGGGGCGATCCCCTGGTTCCGCGGCCATCATCTCGACCCCTGGGACCATGTCGAGGCCGCGATGGCCCTCGACGCGGCCGGTGAGCACACCGCCGCCGAGCGCGCCTACGACTGGCTCGCCGCCCACCAGAACGACGACGGCTCCTGGTACGCCGCCTACGCCGACGGCGACCCGCACACCGTCACCGACCGGGGCCGTGAGTCCAACTTCGTCGCCTACATAGCCGTCGGGGTCTGGCACCACTATCTCGCCACCGGTGACGACCCGTTCCTCGACCGCCTGTGGCCGGTCGTGCACGCCGCCGTCGAGTGGGTGCTACGGCTTCAGCGGCCCGGCGGTGAGATCGGCTGGCGGCGCGAGGACGACGGTACGGCGACGGTGGACGCGCTGCTGACCGGGTGCTCGTCGATCCACCAGGCGCTGCGGTGCGGGCTGGCCATCGCCGAGCAGCGGGAGGAGCCGCAGCCGGGGTGGGAGCTGGCCGCCGGGATGCTCCGGCATGCCATACGGCGGCATCCGGAGCGGTTCCTGGACAAGGACCGGTACTCCATGGACTGGTACTACCCGGTGCTGGGGGGCGCGCTCGGGGGTGCCGAGGCCAAGGCGCGGTTGGAGGAGGGCTGGGAGCGGTTCGTGGTGCCGGGGCTCGGGGTGCGGTGTGTGGTGCCCAATCCGTGGGTGACCGGCGGGGAGTCGGCCGAGCTGGCGCTCACGCTGTGGGTGACGGGGGAGTCGGACCGGGCGCTTGAGGTGCTCAAGGCCATCCGGCATCTGCGGGAGCCGGAGTCCGGGCTGTACTGGACGGGTTATGTCTTCGAGGACGACGCGATCTGGCCTCGCGAGCTGACCACGTGGACCGCGGGGGCGCTGCTGCTGGCTGTGGCGGCGCTGGGCGGGCATGAGGCGACGTGTGCGGTGTTCGGGGGGGAGCTGTTGCCCAGGGGGCTGGATGCCGACTGTTGCGCGTGAGGGGGTGAGGGGATGGGGGGGGATGGGCGGGTGCGGGTTGTCCGTGGCTGGTCGCGCAGTTCCCCGCGCCCCTGGTCGGACGGGGTGGACCGGCGTCACACCAGCCACCCCCGTTGACCACGGCCCTTCGCGGCGCCCAAGTTGCCCGCCCGGCAACAGCCACCCCCGTTGCCGGCGTCGTGGACGAACCGGAACAGGATGCCGGGTGACCGTACGGCAACGGCCCCCCGCCCGGAAGGGCGCGGGGCCGGGGTGGTGCGGGGGCGGGGAATCAGCCGCGCTGGATGCCGCTGGTGTCCTGGAGGACGCCACGGCGGCCGTCCTGGGTCTGGGCGATCAGGGCCGGGCCGCGCTGCTCGACGGCCAGGTACCAGGTGCCCGGCGCCAGTTCGGCGATCGGGGCGGGCGAGCCGTCCTCCGCGAACAGCGGACGGGCCACCGGCACCGCGAACCAGAACGGGGAGAACTCGGCGGACGGCGGCGCGGCCGGCGGCTGCCCGCCGAACGACGGCGACTGCGGCTGACCGGCGAAGGGCGGCTGCTGCTGGGCGCCGGGGTAGCCGTAACCACCCTGGGGCTGACCGCCGTAGGGCTGCGGGGCCACCGGACGCGGCGCCGGGACCAGACCGGCCTTGAGGGCGGGGACCAGCGGCGCGGCGATCGCACCGCCCGCGAGCAGCAGCGCGGCGATCAGGCCGAGGATCAGGCCGACGCCGGCGTTCTCCGCGTCCAGCGTCCACCACAGCAGCGACCAGGCGGCGGCGACGGCCAGCGCGGTGCCGAACTGGCCCAGGTCCAGACCGGCGATCTTGCGCGGCTGCGGGGTGAGGTGGGACAGCACGATCAGCACGGCGCCGACCACACCGAGCATGTACGTGCCGAGACCGAGGCCCAGGCTCAGACCCCAGGCGTTCATCTGCAGCGAGTCGCACACGGAGGGCGGGGCGTCCGGAACGTCGCATCCGGTTACGTCGAGAAGCGACGCGATGAAGAGCAACACCGCTGCTCCGATCACCACGCCGTCACCTCTAGTGAGGGAGCGGATATTCACTTCAGGTCCTTCGTCAGTCGTCTCGTCATCGGCACTGCTGGAGGCGTCGCTGTCACCTTGCCGACGTACATGCCGACGTACCGGTCGGCCTGCATGCCGACGTACGGGTCCGGTGCGAGCGCGGGGGTGGCCCTCGTATCGTAGGGACCCTACCCCCCGGCGATCGGGGTGTCCGCCCCGAACGGGGCGTAGATCACTACCCGCGCAGGAAACTCACGATTCCCTCAGAGATTCCCTTCGCCGCGCGCTGGCGCCAGTCACCGCTGGTGAGCTGTGCGGCGTCCACGCTGTCGCGCATGTTGCCGCACTCGACGAACACCTTCGGAACCGTTGAGAGATTGAGACCGCCCAGGTCGGTGCGGGTGTCCAGGCCGGTGCCGGCGCCGATGTAGTTGGACGGCGGAGTGCCGGTCTCCCGGAGGAAGTTGCCCGCGATGCGTTCGCCCAGGTCGCGCGAGGAGGCGAGGATCGGGCGGGTGTCGGCGGCGCCCGCCTGGACACTGCCGGGCAGGATCACATGGAAGCCGCGGTTCCCGGCCGCGGACCCGTCCGCGTGGATCGACACCACCGCGTCGGCCTTCGCCTCGTTGCCGATCCGGGCGCGCTCGTCGATACAGGGCCCGAACGGCCGGTCGCCGTCCTGCGTCAGCTTCACCGTCGCGCCCTGCCCCTGGAGCAGATCGCGCAGCCGGTGCGCCACGTCCAGGCTGAACCGGGCCTCCAGATAGCCGTCATTGGTGGACGTGCCGGTGGTGTCGCACTCCTTCATCGCCGACCCGATGTCCACCTTGCGATTGATCTCGGCCGTGTGCTGGAAGTTGCCGGGGTTGTGCCCCGGGTCGATGACGACCACCTTGCCCTGGAGCGACCCGGAGAGGGAGGTGCTCGGCGTGGGGGTGGGTGTCGGAGACACCTTGGCGGGCTTCTTGTCGTCGTCCGCCGGGGACGCGGCCGGGTCGCCCGCCGACGTGGTCGTCCGGGCGGCGCTGGTGGAGCCGTCCGCCCCGCCCCCGCCCACCGTCTCGTACACCAGCCAGCCGATCAGCGCGCCCGGTACGAGCGCTGCGGCGGCGACGGTCAGCACGCCGCGACGCGGGCGGCCGTTGCGGGACGGTTCGAAATCCGGGCCTGTGTACGACACGCACGCCACCCTAGCTTCCGTCAACGCCCGGGACGGGAATCACCACACGAGCGAACGGGCGATGCGGGGTGGTGACGCGACCAAGGGTCTCGGCGGCCTGCCCGACCTCCGCGCTCGGGTGTCCGGCCATGGGCTCAGATACCCGCCGCGTCCCGCCTGGACTCAGATACGCGCCGCGTCCCGCCTGGACTCAGATACCCGCCCCCGTGCGCCGCAGCACCCGCAGCGACCCCCGCGCCGAGACCTCCGTGAACGCCCCGGACTCCAGTGCCCGCCGGTGGATCCGGTGCGGCGCCTGTCCGGTGAACTCGTCCACCGGGTCCGGGAACACATCGTGGATGGCGAGCAGCCCGCCCTCGGCGACCCGCGGCGCCCACCCCTCGTAGTCGGCGCTCGCGTGTTCGTCGGTGTGGCCGCCGTCGATGAAGACCAGGCCGAGCGGGGTGCCCCAGAGCCCGGCGATCCGCGGGGACCGGCCGACGACCGCGATCACATGGTCCTCAAGCCCCGCCAGGTGCAGCGTGCGACGGAACACCGGCAGGGTGTCCATCAGGCCGGTCTCCGGGTCCACGGTCTTTGGGTCGTGGTAGTCCCAGCCCGGCTGCTGCTCCTCGCTGCCACGGTGATGGTCGACGGTCACCGCCATGACCCCGCTCGCGCGGGCCGCGTCGGCGAGCAGGATCGTGGAGCGCCCGCAGTAGGTGCCCACCTCCAGCAGCGGCAGCCCCAGGCCGCCCGCCGTCAGGGCCGCCGCGTACAGCGCGAGCCCCTCGTCCACCGGCATGAACCCCTTCGCCGCCTCGAACGCGGCCAGGATCCCGGGCCTCGGCACCGCGGTCGTGGGGGTCTCCTCGGCCATGGGGGTCTCCTCCGTCGTACGGCACTCGGATCGGCCCCATGGTGCACCACGCCCCGCGCCGGACCCGTAGGCAGGGGGGCGGCGGCGTACGGAGGCCCGGCGCCTACGCGGTCACCGGCTCGCCCGGCAGGGACAGGTCCACGTCGATCGCCTGCTGCGCGCCGGTGTGGGTGGCCGAGGAGGCCAGCGGGGCGTGGCCGTGGGCCTGGGCGGCCAGTACATAGGGGCCGCCGGACGGGACGGGCAGCGCGTAGCTGCCGTCGTCGGCGGAGAGGGTGGCGCCCGCGCGGCGGCCCTGGCGGTCGAGCAGGGTGACCCGGGCGCGCGGCACCGGCACCCCGCCCGCGTCCAGGACCCGGCCCTGGAAGCCGCGCAGCACCGCGTCCGCGCGCTCCAGGTTGGCTTCCTCCTCGCTGCTGGCCCGCAGTTGCGACGCCCGGTTGGGCTTCGGCAGGAACAGGGCGAGGACCAGACCGCCGGCGACCGCGACCGCGGCGATCAGGAAGGAGAGCCGGAAGCCGTGCATGGTCGGGACGGCCACGCCGCCGAAGACGGTGGAGGTGTTGGCCAGCACCATGCCGATGACGGCGCTCGACACCGACGTACCGACGGAGCGCATCAGGGTGTTCAGGCCGGTCGCCGCGCCGGTCTCCTCGGCCGGGACGGCGCCGACGATCAGCGCGGGCAGTGAGGAGTAGGCCAGTCCGATACCGGCGCCGAGCAGCACGGAGATGACCAGCGCCTGCCAGGCGGCGCTCATCAGGCCGAGCCCGGCGCCGTAGCCGATGCCGATGATCATCAGGCCGATGATCAGGGTGGTCCGGGGGCCGTACTTCGCCGACAGGCGGGCGTATATGGGTGCGGTCAGCATCATCGTCAGGCCCAGCGGGGCGACCAGCAGACCGGCCATGACCATCGACTGGCCGAGGCCGTACCCGGTGCTGGTGGGCAGCTGGAGGAGTTGCGGCAGCACCAGCGAGACGACGAAGAAGGAGACGCCGACCATGATCGAGGCGAGGTTGGTGAACAGCACCGCGGGCCGGGCCGTGGTCCGCAGATCCACCAGGGGTGCCGCGAGGCGCAGTTCCATCACGCCCCACAGCAGCAGGGTGATGACGGCGGCGGTGAACAGGCCGAGGGTGAGGGGCGAGGTCCAGCCCCAGTCGCTGCCCTTGGTGATCGGCAGCAGGAACAGGACCAGCCCGGTGGACAGCCCGAGCGCGCCCGGCAGATCGAAGGTGCCCTTGGCCCGGACCGTGGACTCCGGGACGAAGAGCAGGGTGAGGACGATGGTGATCGCGCCGAGCCCGGCGGCGCCGTAGAACAGGGCGTGCCAGTCGCTGTTCTGCGCGACCAGGGCCGCGGCGGGCAGGGCGAGGCCACCGCCGACGCCGATCGAGGAACTCATCAGCGCCATCGCGGAGCCGAGCCGCTCGCGCGGCAGCATGTCCCGCATCAGGCCGATGCCCAGGGGTATCGCGCCCATGGCGAAGCCCTGGAGCGTACGGCCGACGACCATCGGCACCAGGCTGCTGCTGAACGCGCTGATCAGCGCGCCGACGACCATCACGCCCAGGCTGATGATCAGCAGCTTGCGCTTGCCGTACAGATCGCCGAGCCGCCCGGTGATCGGCGTCGAGACGGCACCGGACAGCAGGGTCGAGGTCAGGACCCAGGTCGCGTTGGCGGGAGAGGTGTCCAGCAGGTGCGGCAGATCCTTGATGACCGGTACGAGCAGGGTCTGCATCACCGCGACAACGATGCCCGCGAAGGCGAGCACCGGGACCACCGTCCCGCCGGGCCTTGGGGTGGTGGGCCGGTCGTTCGTCGTGCGAGTCATTGAGGGGGGCCTCCAGGCCGCGAGTACGGCGATCTGATCGATCACCTCGATCGCTTCGATCACGATGCGATCACCTCGATCAACGATGAGGGTGGTCGTGATCGAGAGGGCCGTGATCGAGAGGGTCGCGATCGAGGTGATCGCGATCGGGTGGATCCATGCATGTGCAGCGATCTATGTGTATCTCGAACCCAGTGCGCCCGGGCAACTATTCCGTTGCTTCGGCGCACTAATGAATCCTTACCCTCTCTTGGGGTCGGGGAAGGGGCGGGCGTAGGTCGCACGGCGGAACGGAGGTCGTACGTAATGCCGATGCAAGGGGCGCGGGACGGTTGAGACCATGACGTCCATGCCTGATGCCGCCGACGCCTCCCCGATATCCCCCCTCCGCCGCGGCAAAGGGCCCACCTGGCTGGTGGTCGCGCTGGCCTGCGCGGGGCAGTTCCTGGTCGTCCTCGATGTGTCCGTGGTCAATGTGGCGCTGCCGTCGATGCGCACCGACCTGGGGCTGAGCGGCCCCGGACTCCAGTGGGTGGTGAACGCCTACGCCATCGCCTTCGCCGGATTCATGCTGCTGGGCGGGCGGGCCGCCGATCTGTACGGGCGCAAGCGGATGTTCCTGGTCGGGCTCGCGGTGTTCACGCTCGCCTCGCTCGCCGGCGGGCTCGCCCAGGAGGGCTGGCAGCTGCTGGCGGCGCGTGCGGCGCAGGGACTGGGCGCGGCGGTGCTGGCGCCCTCGACTCTGACGCTGCTCACCGCCGCTGTGCCGGAGGGTGCGGCGCGTGCGCGGGCGGTCGCGACCTGGACGGCCGTGGGCGCCGGGGGTGGTGCGGCGGGCGGTCTGGTCGGCGGACTGCTGGTCGAGGGCATCTCCTGGCGCTGGGTGCTGCTGATCAACGTGCCCGTGGGCGCGGTGGTGCTGGCCGTCGCCCTGCGCGGGCTGCCGGAGAGCCGGGCCGGTGACGGGCGCCGCCTCGATCTGCCGGGCGCGGTGCTGGTGACGGCGGGGCTCGCGACGGTGGCGTACGGGATCGTACGGACGGAGGCGGCGGGCTGGACGTCGGGCGAGGCGCTGGTCCCGCTGCTCGCCGGGATCGCGCTGATCGGCGCGTTCGTCGCGGTCGAGGCGCGGGCGCGGGCCCCGCTGATGCCGCTCGGCCTCTTCCGGGTCCGGTCGGTCTCCTCGGCGAACGCCGGGATGCTGATCGCCGGGTCGGCCACGTTCTGCATGTGGTTCTTCATGACGCTGTACGCCCAGAACGTCCTCGGCTACAGCCCGCTGGAGGCCGGTCTCGCCCAGGCGCCCAGCTCCCTCGCGGTGGTCATCGGCTCCAAGGCCGCCCCGCGCGTGATGCGGACGCTGGGCGCCCGCTGGGTCGCGGTGCTCGGTGTGCTGCTCGCGGCGGCCGGGTTCGCCTGGCAGTCGACGATGACGGCGGACGGCGGCTATGTCGGGGCCATCCTGCTGCCCGGCCTCCTGATGATGCTCGGCGCGGGCCTCGCCAGCACGCCGCTCGCCTCCCTCGCCACCTCGGGCACCGCGCCCGGCGAGGCGGGCCTGGTCTCCGGCCTGGTCAACACCTCCCGCACGATGGGCGGCTCCCTGGGCCTCGCCGTGATGTCCACCCTCGCCGCGACCCGCACGGCCGACGCCGGGGCCGCTTCCGGGGCCGATTCCACGGCAACTTCCACGGCAACTTCCACGGCCGCTTCCATGGCGGGGGAGGCGGCGGCCCTGACGGAGGGGTACGCGCTGGTGTTCCGGGTGAGTGCGGGGGTGCTGGTGGTGGGGGCGATGGTGATGGCGTTGTGGCTGCCGGGGACTGCGAACGCCCGCCGCCCTACCCCCACCCCTCCTGACGTGCCGCCGCCGCGAGTGCCGGATCGATCACCGTCTCCCCGGTCAGCGCCCGGCGGATCGCCGCCGCCAACTCCTCCACGGGGCCGTCCTTGACCAGGAAACCGGCGGCGCCCGCCGCCATGGCCCGGCGCAGATAGGCGGGGCGGCCGACGGCGGTCAGGATCAGCACCCGGCAGTCCGGCGCCTGGTCCCGCAGTTCGGCGGCGGCGTCCAGGCCGTTCATGCCGGGCAGTTCGATGTCCAGGAGGGCGATGTCGGGGCGGTGCAGCAGCGCCGCGTCCACGATCTGGTCGCCCGCCCCGATCTGCGCCACCACCTCGATGTCCCGCTCCATACCGAGCAGCAGGGCCAGCCCCCCGCGCGGCATTCCCTGGTCCTCGGCGAGCAGCACCCGGATGGACTTGACGGGCCGATGGTCGCGGGGCATCTCGTTCACAGGCCCAGCGTAGGGCCGCAGGCACCGCGTATCCGCCGGATCCGGCCGCGACATCTGACATACAGTCAGTAGTCTTCACAACGCCAGGCCGCTGGGCCATACAGAGGGTCGGGTCGCTGTACTGGAACGCGTTCTCGTTCTGGCGGAGGGCGGGTTCCCCACCGCCACAGGACCGCCACAGGAGCCACATGCCCATCGACGCAGCCAAGGCGCTCGCCGCCGAGCCCCGGACCGAGGAGATCGCCTGGACCCCCAAGGACGTCCTCCTCTACCACCTCGGCATCGGCGCGGGCGTCCCCGCCACCGACCCCGCCGAACTGCGCTACACGCTGGAGTCCCGGCTGCGTGTGCTGCCGAGCTTCGCCACCGTCGCGGGCGCCGGTGTCCCCGGTGTGATCAGCGGACTCTCCGTGCCCGGGATCGAGGTCGAGCTGTCGAGGGTGCTGCACGGCGGCCAGAGCCTGCGGATGCACCGCCCGATCCCGGTCCGGGGCACGGCTGTCACGACCAGTCGGCTCGCCGCCGTCTGGGACAAGGGCCGGGCCGCCGTGCTGGTCCTGCGCACCGAGGCCGCCGACGCCGACGGGCCGTTGTGGACCAGCGACGCCCAGATCTTCGTACGCGGCGAAGGCGGCTGGGGCGGCGACCGGGGGCCCGCCACCCGGCCGGCACCGCCCACCGGGGAGCCCGAGCGGACCGTCGAACGGCCGACACGCGAGGACCAGGCGCTGCTCTACCGCCTCTCCGGCGACCTGAACCCGCTGCACGCCGACCCCGACTTCGCGCGGGCCGCCGGTTTCGAGCGGCCCATCCTGCACGGGCTGTGCACGTACGGCAGCACGCTCAAGGCCGTCGTGGACACCCTGCTCGACGGCGACCCCGCGCGCGTGCGCTCGTACGCCACCCGGTTCGCGGGGGTCGTGTATCCCGGCGAGACACTCCGCGTCCGGATGTGGCGGCCGGACACGGACACCGTGCGGGTCGCGGTGAGCGCGGCCGAACGCGACGACGCGCCCGTCCTCGCCGACACGGTCGTCCGGCTCGGCTGAATCCCACCGCTCATGCCCATGAGGGGACCCGTGTCGCCGGCGCGAAGGTTGCATAGGGTGCGCCCGCGCCCGGACCCGCTGGCGCCCGAGCATGTCGCCCCGCTCGTCGGCTGTCTGGCGTTCCCGGCCGCCGCCCGGATCAACGGTCGACTGCTGGTGGTGCGCGGCACGGTCGCGGTCGTGGAGCGGCCCCGGGTGGCGGCGAAGTTCGACAGCGAACGGGAGACGTATACGTACGAGAGGAGTTGGACGCGCTGCTCACTCCGCGTTGCGCGGGGCATCCGGCGGAGGAGACTTTCGCGGCCGTGGAAATACTGGGGCTGCGGCGCGGATGGCGACAGCGCCGCGCCGCAGCCCCAGCGGTGTGAGGTACCGTCAGGCCGCGGTGCCGGTCTGCTGCTCCGGCTTGCGGTGCCGGCCGCTGGGGGCCGACTCGCCATCCTGCGGCGAGGTCTCACCGCGGTGCCGGCCGTGACCGGCGGACCCCTCGGCGTCGGCGTACAGCGGCTCGGTGGTGCTGGCGTCGTTCATCGGAAGAATTCACCCCGTCAAATATGATCGTTCAAAACGCCCAGGGAGTTTAACCGGCGCCCCAGGGGCCGGATCCAGGCGACCCCACCAACCGCAGTCAGTTCGTTACCGGGTTTCCCAGCGGCGCTTGTTGCAGGGGGATCGGGCGGAGGGGGGCGGGGAGCGGGGTTCCTGTGTTTCCTGGGGCGGCTGTGTCGCCCGGGGTCCCCGGGGTCCCCAGGTTCGTCAGGTCCACCAGGTCCACCAGGTCCACCAGGTCCACCAGGTTCCCCGAGGGTCCCCCCTCTCCCCCCTCTCCCTCGGTCTCCCCCCAGTCCTCCTCCCCCTCCGCCCCCGCGCCCTCCCACCGCTCCACGCCGCACGGCAGCTCCGCCGTCGCGTACGGCAGGTGCAGGGCGCCCTCCCTGGTCCACAGGCCGGCTCCGGTGAGCCAGCCCTCCGGGGCCGGGAGATGGCGGAGCCGCCGGTGGGCGGGCCGCCAGACGCCCACCCACGCGCCGGCCGGCCCGTCGATCCGCAGCGCCACCCCGCAGCTCTCCGGCGTCAGCACCTGCCCCGGCTGGATCGCGAACGGCGTCACCGTGCACTCCGCCACCCGCAGGCACTCCGGGAACCGCACCGGCAGCGTGGAACCGAGGACCCCCCAGCCCAGCCGTTCCGCGCCGGGCGAGGGCGCGTCGGAGCGGATCAGCAGCAGCCCGCTGTCCGGGTCGGCGAGCAGCAGCCGGTCCTCGCTGTCCGCCGCGATCTGGAGCAGCGGCGACACCTCACCGGCCCGCCCCAGGTCCACTACGACCGTCTTGGTGAGCCCGGTCTCGGCGTCGGCCCGGTCCAGCGCCAGCATCCGCCCGGCCCGGTCCAGCCACACCCCGCCCGAGCAGCGCCCCGGGACCCGGGCGGCGTGCTCGGGGCCGAACGCCCCGCCCGCCACCAGCCACACCGTGCTGGACTCGGGCCCGACGGCGAGGGCGTACGCGTGGGCGCCGCCCGGCGCCGGGGGCAGCAGCCGCATCCGGGTCCCGGGCGGGCACTCGACCGCGCCGAGCGGGAGTTCGCCGGTACCGGGCCCGGTCGGGTACAGCAGCGAGAAGAAGTGCCGTCCGTCGGCGAGGCGGCAGATCAGCACCCGGCCGTCGCCCATCGGCTGCACCTCGGTGCCGGGCTCCTCGGGCTGGTTGCCGGGCAGCGGCACCGCGTACGGCTCGGGCCCGTCCAGCGTCCAGCGCTCCGGGAACCAGGAGTCGCCCGCGGTGGTGAGGCGGGCGGCGTACGCCCCGTCCACCGTGATCACACAGCCCGGCCGTGGCGCGGGGTCGTCCTGGTCCGCCGCGGCGGGCTCGATCGAACAGGCCGTCATCGTTCGGTCACCTCCGGCGACGAAGCTAGTTTTCGTACGCACAGGCGGGGGACCACCGGGCGACCGCTTCACACGTACGGGTGGCCCGGCGGCGCTTCACCTGAGGAAACGGTGACTCGTGTGCTGGGTGAGGGGCGGGAGGGTGTATGGGGACGTGGTCGGGCTGTTCGGCGTGTCCGTGCATCGCCTGAGCGGACGCGGGAGCGGACAGCTGGGTCGACGCGTGGGCGGGCCTCCGGAACGGATGCCTGAGTCGACGCCCAAGCCGACGCCTAGGTCGACGTCCAAGCCAACGCTTAGGTCGACGCCCAAGCCGACGCCTAGGTCGACGTCCAAGCCAACGCTTAGGTCGACGCCCAAGCCGACGCCTAGGTCGACGTCTAAACCGACGCCTAGGCCGACGTCTAAACCGACGTCTAGGTCGACGTCTAGGTCGACGTCTAGACCCAGGTCCAAGGGGCTGGTCGAAGCGGCCCCCACAGCACCGGTCCGGCGTGGCGGAGCGCCAGGTAGCCTTTCCCCCGTGCCCCGTCTGTCAGAAGTCATCGCCGCCCTGGACCATCTGTGGCCCGCCGAACGGGCCGAGTCCTGGGACGCGGTCGGCACCGTCGTGGGCGACCCCGACCAGGAGGTCTCCCGGGTCCTGTTCGCCGTGGACCCGGTCCAGGACATCGTGGACGAGGCGGTGAGGCTGGACGCCGACCTGCTGGTCACCCACCACCCGCTGTATCTGCGTGGGACGACGACGGTCGCGGCGAGCCATTTCAAGGGCCGGGTCGTCCACACCCTGATCAAGCACGACATCGCGCTGCACGTGGCCCACACCAACGCCGACACCGCCGACCCCGGGGTCTCCGACGCCCTCGCGGGCGCCCTGGACCTGCGGGTCGTGGGGCCGCTGGTGCCGGACCCGGCCGACCCGGGGGGCCGCCGGGGCCTGGGCCGGATCTGCGCGCTGGACCACCCGCTGCCGCTGCGCGCGTTCGCGGCGCGGGCCGCCGAGCGGCTCCCCGCCACCACCCAGGGCATCCGGGTGGCCGGCGACCCCGACGCGCTGATCCGCACGGTCGCCGTCAGCGGCGGCTCCGGCGACAGCCTCTTCGACCAGGTGCGCGCGGCCGGCGTCGACGCCTTCCTCACGGCGGACCTGCGCCACCACCCGGCGTCGGAGTTCCTGGCGGCCCTCGCGGACGGCTCCGGCGCCCCGCTCGCGCTGCTCGACGCGGCGCACTGGGCCACCGAGTGGCCCTGGTGCGAGCTGGCCGCGGCCCAGCTCGACCAGCTCTCCGACCGGCACGGATGGGATCTGCGCGTCCACGTCTCGCGGACGGTCACCGACCCCTGGACCGCCCACGTCGCGGCCACCCCACCGCCCGCGTCCCCACCCACTCCCCGACACACCTGATCCCCTGATCCCCTGATCCCCTGATCACACCGCCTCACTCCCCTTCACCTGGAGCCCCCAACTGAACGCCGCGCCCGCCGACCAGATCCGACTCCTCGACGTCCAGGACCTCGACGTCCGTCTCCAGCAGCTCGCCCACAAGCGGAAGTCGCTCCCCGAGCACGCCGAGATCGAGTCGCTGACCAAGGACCACACCCAGCTGCGCGACCTGCTCGTGGCCGCGCAGACCGAGGAGAGCGACTGCGCCCGCGAGCAGACCAAGGCCGAGCAGGACGTCGACCAGGTGCGCCAGCGCGCCGCCCGGGACCAGCAGCGGCTGGACTCCGGCGCGGTCACCTCGCCGAAGGACCTGGAGAACCTCCAGCGCGAGATCGTCTCCCTCGCCAAGCGCCAGGGCGACCTGGAGGACGTCGTGCTGGAAGTCATGGAGCGCCGGGAGTCCGCCCAGGAGCGGGTCACCGAGCTGACCGAGCGGGTGGGCGCCGTACAGGGGAAGGTCGACGACGCGACGGCCCGCCGGGACACCGCCGTCCAGGCGCTGGACGGTGAGGCGGCGTCGGTGACGAAGGAGCGCGAGGTCATCGCCGCGACGATCCCCGCGGATCTCCTCAAGCTGTACGACAAGCTGCGCCAGCAGCAGGGCGGCATCGGCGCCGCCAAGCTCTACCAGCGCACCTGCCAGGGCTGCCGCCAGGAGCTGGCGATCACCGACATCAACGCGATCCGGGTGGCGGCGCCGGACACGGTGGTGCGCTGCGAGAACTGCCAGCGCATTCTGGTGCGCACGGCCCAGTCGGGCCTCTAGGACGGGCGGTCCGGGATGCGGGAGTTCATCGTCGAGGCTGACGGCGGGTCACGGGGCAACCCCGGGCCCGCGGGCTACGGGGCCGTGGTGAGCGACGCGGCGACGGGGGAGACGCTGGCGGAGGAGCGCGAGTTCCTGGGCGTGGTGACGAACAACGTCGCCGAGTACCGCGGGCTGGTGGCCGGTCTCCGCGCCGCCCACGCCCTCGACCCCGAGGCACACGTCCATGTCCGTATGGACTCCAAGCTGGTCGTGGAGCAGATGTCCGGCCGCTGGCAGCTCAAGCACCCCGACATGAAGCTCCTGGCCCTGGAGGCGTCCCGGATCTTCCCCCCGAACCGCGTGAGCTACGAGTGGATCCCCCGAGCCCAGAACAAACACGCGGACCGCTTGGCGAACGAGGCGATGGACATGGGCACGGCACCCCGGACACCGAACGGGGCGGCGAGTGCGGCACGGCCGACGCCGCGTGGGGCGAACGACTCATCGGGCGCCGAGACAGCGCCCCGCAAGGGGCGCGGGGAACTGCGCGACCAGCCCCCACCGACCGCCACTTCCACCACGACGGAGAAATTCGCGGCAGACACCCGCGCCGCGACCAACATCGCGAACCCGGCGACCACGACCACCCCCGGCTGGGGCACAGGCACCCCCGACACCCCCGACCTGATGACCCCACCCGTCACCTTCATCCTGCTCCGCCACGGCGAAACCCCCCTCACCCCCCAGAAGCGCTTCTCGGGCAGCGGCGGCTCGGACCCCTCCCTCTCGGCGACCGGCAGGGACCAGGCCGAGCGCGCGGCCACCGCCCTGGCCCGGCAGGGCACGGTCGAGGCGATCATCGCCTCCCCCCTCACCCGTACCCGCGAGACCGCCGCGGCCGTCGCCGCCCGCCTGGGACTGGACGTGACGATCGAGGACGGGCTGCGCGAGACCGACTTCGGCGCCTGGGAGGGCCTCACCTTCGCCGAGGCCCGGCAGCGCCACCCCGCCGACCTCACCGCCTGGCTGGCCTCGCCGGAGGCCCAGCCCACCGGTGGCGGCGAGAGCTTCGCGGCGACGGCGATCCGGGTCGCCGCGGCCCAGGAGAAACTCCTCGCGGCGTACGCGGGCCGTACGGTCCTGCTGGTCACGCACGTGACCCCGATCAAGACCCTGGTCCGCTTCGCCCTCGGCGCCCCACCGGAGTCGATGTTCCGGATGGAGCTGTCGGCCGCGTCCCTGTCGGTGGTGGCCCACTACGCCGACGGAAACGCCAGCGTCCGCCTGTTCAACGAGACGTCCCACCTGCGCTGAGCAGCCCGGCGGCCTCGCGCGCCAGCGAGGTGACCTGGTCCCAGTCGCCCGCCGCCACCGCGTCCTTCGGCAGCATCCAGCTGCCGCCCACGCACGCCACATTGGGCAGCGCCAGATAGCCGGGCGCGGTGGCCGCCGCGATCCCCCCGGTCGGACAGAACCGGGCCTGGGGCAGCGGCCCGTACAACGACTTCAGATACGCCGTCCCGCCCGCCGCCTCCGCCGGGAAGAACTTCATCTCCGTCACCCCGCGCTCCAGCAGCGCGACCACCTCGGACGTGGTGGACACCCCCGGCAGGAACGGCACCCCGGACCCGCGCATCGACTCCAGCAGCACGTCCGTCCACCCCGGGCTCACGAGAAAACGCGCCCCGGCCGCCACCGCGTCCTCGGCCTGCGCCGGATTGATGACGGTCCCGACCCCGACCACCGCCCGCGGCACCTCCGCCGCGATGGCCCGTACGGCGTCCAGCGCACCGGGCGTCCGCAGGGTCACCTCGATCGCGGGCAGCCCGCCGGCGACCAGCGCGCGAGCCAGCGGCACGGCGGCGGAGAGGTCGTCGACGACCACCACGGGAAGGACAGGGGCGAGATCAAGGACGGAGGAGGTCATGGCCTCATCCTGCCGGGACAGTGCAGCACGCGCAATGTCCGTTGCGCACCCTGCAACACCACATGGCACCCGGGAATCGGGACTTCAGTGAACCTCCGTCACCAGCACATCCAGCGCCCACGCCTGCCCCGCCCGCGCGGGCGGCTGCGCCTCCACCTCGTACCCGAGGTCCCGCAACGCCTCCACCAGCTCCGCCGGCTTCCCGGGGGCCGAACCCGAGGCCAGCAGACTCCGCACGATCCGCCCCTTCGTCGCCTTGTTGAAGTGGCTGACCACTTTCCGCGTCGGCGCGTGCAGCACCCGTACGGTCGCGGTCCGCCCGGCCGTCCCGGCCGTCGGCTTCCACGCCACCGCGTAGGCGGCGGACCGCAGATCCAGCACCAGCCGGTCCCCGGCCACCTCCGGCAGCGCTTCGGCCAGCGGCGCCCGCCAGTGCCCGGCCAGCGCGCCGACGCCGGGCAGCCGTACGCCCATGGAGCACCGGTAGGAGGGAATCCGGTCGGTGACCCGCACCGCCCCCCACAACCCCGAGAACACCAGCAGCGAACGCGCCGCGCGCCGCTTGGCGGCCGTCTCCAGCGAGGCCAGGTCCAGGGCGTCGTACAGCACCCCCGTGTAGATCTCCCCGGCCGGACGGGTACCGGCGGTGCGCAGCTGGGTGTTCTTGGCGATTTCGCCGCGCAGCCCCTCGCTCAGCCCGAGCACCTCGCTCGCCTTGTCCTCGTCCGCCGCGCACAGCTCGACCAACTCCGTCAGCACCGCCTCCCGGGCGGACGCGAGCCCCGGCAGCGACAGCGCCTCGGGCTTGAGCGGGGCACCACGCCCGGAGGCGGCCTTGCCCTCGGACGGCGGCAGCAGGACGAGCACGTCATCTCTCCTCGGATCGGGCCCAGGACCACTTCCAGCCCTCATCACGGCCACGCGCCAGCGTACGGGGCGGGCGGCGGACCCTGCGGCCAAGCCCACGCCCGGCGTCCACACCGAGCCCTGGTCCGATGCTGTGCCGCTCGGGGAACGGCTGCGGGTGCGGCTCACCCAGGCGGATCCGGCACCGGCCCGGATCCGCTTCGCGCCCGCGTGACCGCGTCGTTCAGGGCACGCACGAAGGCCGTCGGGTCGTCGGCGTTCACCCGCACGGTCCGTACCGGCAGCGCCCGGCCGAGGAAGGTGAGGTGGGTGACCGGCTCGGCCAGCTCGACGGTGACGGAGGTCTGCCCGGCCACGTCGACATTCAGCACGCCCTCGGCCTTGCCGTGCGTCAGCAGCAGCTCACGGCGGACCCCGGCGATCAGCTCCAGCGGAATCGGCAGATCGACATGACCGGCGTACCGGATGCGCACCGCACCGGGCTCCAGCACATGCGGCCGTACGACCGCGGCGGCGTACAGCCCGACCACGAAGAACACCGTGTACACGTCCACCACCAGCACCACCAGATGCACGGTCGGCCACCGGCTGAGCAGCAGGGACATCACGATCGTCTCGACCACGCACACGAACCCGAACCCGAACATCACCGCCCCGAGCCCGCGCGCGGACGGAAACAGCGTCCGTCCCGGCCCGCCCCCCTGCCGCCGCCGCGCGACCCACAGCGCGAGACAGCCGAGCAGCCGCAGCTCATGCCGGACCAGCCGCCCGCCGACCGAAACCACGCCCGCCACCCCCACTCGCCTATCCACGCCCCTCCCCCTCCGTGACGTACCGCATCGCCAGCCGGATCGCCGCCGCCTGGGCGGGCGGGAAGTCCGAGAAGAAGGCTCGCAGGAAACCGTGGTCCGTCTCGACCGGCACCCCCTCCTCGGGGAGCAGGCCGGGCGGCAGGCACTCGGTGAGCACGCGGGCGGCCTCCTCGACGCGCGGGTCGTCCGGTTCGGCGTCGACGAGCGCGTCGAGCAGGGCGTAGGCGCGGGTGACGCGCGCGATCGCGTCCGGCGGGCCGAAGGCGCCGCGCAGCGCGGAGTGGATCCGCTCCCGGGCCTCCGGACCGGCGGTGGACTCCAGCATCGCGAAGATCTCCCGGTCCCGGGCGGCCATGGGGGAGTCGGGTACGTCGCCCAGCCCCGCGAACAGCTCCGCCAGCTCCGGCGAGACGGGCCCCTCGGACGTCAGCTCCCCGTTCTCCAGCAGCGCCCGCAGCCGCCCCCGCCGCTCCCGGATCGACTCCTCCTGCCGGGCGAGGTCGGCGTCCAGCTCCTCCAGCACCTCGGCCAGCTCCCGCCCGGCGTCGTCCGCGAGCACATCCCGCACCTCGGCGAGCCCGAGCCCCAGCTCGGTCAGCCGCCGGATCCGGGCCAGCACGACGGCGTGCCGCAGGGTGTAGCTCCGGTACCCGTTGGCGAGCCGCTCGGGCTCCGGCAGCAGGCCCAGATGGTGATAGTGCCGCACGGTCCGGGTGGTGACCCCGACGGCCGCGGCGAGTTCTCCGATCCTCATGGCCCCAGTACAGACGTTGACGCAGCGGCAAGGTCAAGCCGCGCCCGCGCCGGATCACCGGCCCGGCACGGGGCCCGGCGGCCGTGGTCCACTCCCCGGCGGCGGGCCCGGTACCATGGTCCACACGGCAGACGAGCCAGGCGGACGGCCGCGTGGAGATCCTCACGGACCTCCCCGAGGAACGTCCGGGCTCCACAGGGCAGGGTGGTGGCTAACGGCCACCCGGGGTGACCCGCGGGACAGTGCCACAGAAAACAGACCGCCGGGGACCTCGGTCCTCGGTAAGGGTGAAACGGTGGTGTAAGAGACCACCAGTGCCCAGGGTGACCTGGGCAGCTAGGTAAACCCCACCCGGAGCAAGGTCAAAAGGAAACACCTCGGTGTTTCTGCGCGGACGTTCGAGGGCTGCCCGCCCAAGTCCGCGGGTAGACCGCACGAGACCGGCGGCAACGCCGGCCCTAGATGGATGGCCGTCACCCCAGAGGCCGCGAGGCACTGGGGCACAGAACCCGGCGTACAGCCTGGCTCGTCTGCCGCCTCACCCGCGGCCAGCACCGCGAGGCGCGGACTGGTCCGGGATCGTCGGCCTCGTGCTGATCGTCCTGCCCTGGACGCTCGCCCACTTGGTGCCGTGGCTCCGGGCCGATGTCCCGCGAGGCTGGGTGGTCGCTGCGGTGCGGACTGCGATTGCAGTGCGGCCATCGCGGTGGCCTGCGGCATTGTGCCGTCGAGCGGCTCGCGGGATGCGTCGGCAGAAACGCCGCGACGATTTCACCGTGGTGAAGGACACGTCGAACGAGCGCATCGACCCCCGTCCCCCTGCTTCGGCAGAAGAACGGGGCGGTTCGTCATGTCAGTAATCCAGTTCCTTCTTCAGGTCGGCGATGTTCGGGCCGCTGTCGGTCGAGGGCATTTCCCATGGGAACGGCGCCTCGTTGCAGCCAGTGCCGCCGCACGCGTACGCGTGACCGTTCCTTGTCTCGCCGTTCACCGTCACCGAGCAGTTGATGTCTCCGCCACCCATGAGTTGGGCCGACACGTGGTAGTACAAGGCTTCGTCGTCCAGCTTCAGGGTCTCCGTCATCGGGAGCCCGTCGCCGGAGCGGCTGTCACTGTCGCTGCCGTAGTTGATGTCCACGCCCGACGGTGCCGACCCCCACACCTTGAAGACGACCTCGCCCGTGGGCGCTTCCTCAGCCGGCGGATCGGCAGGCTTGTCGTCGGCCTTCGGCTGCACCGTCTTCGTGGTCGTCACGGTCACGGTGGGTATCGGCTTCGCATCGTCCTTCGCCGGCTCCGCGCCAGTTGCGGACTCGGTGACCGTGATCGTCGGCTGCGGCTTCGCGGCGGCGCTCGTCTTCTCCTGCTCGCTGTCCGCCGCGTTGCCGATGCCGACACCGATGAACAGGGTGAGGATCGCGGCCGGGATGACGTATCGCTTCCGCGCCCACTTCGGCCCACCTGACTGCGGGCCCGGAGGCAGCGGCGGCTGCGCGGGTGGTGGCCCCGGGGAGCGGCGGCTGAGCAGGTGGCCGTCCGCCACCTCCGGCGCCCAACGCGAACACTGCCCTGACGTCCTCCTCAGCCAGGCCGCGGAGAGATCCATGAACACCGAGCCCCTACGGGACCACCTCACTGCTTCCGCTACGGCTGCCCACCTCACGGCGGCCTCAGTCTTGGCCTCGGCCGCGTACTGATGCTGCTTCTGGGGCTGACTCCTGCCGCGAGAGGGCGTTCCTGTTCCGGGGGCCGAATCGGTTGACCCCGTGGTCAGAGTGCGGGTGGGGGTGTGACGGGCGGCGGGCTGTCGTTCCTCGTGTTCCGCATCGCGGCGTGGCGTTCCGCCGCGACGCGACGCAGGATCTGGCGCAGTTCCTCGCGGGTGCTTCCGCGCGTCTTCACGGCATGGCAGTTCGGGCAGAGGGCCACCATCTGGCTCGGGTGATCGCGACCGCCGTCGGTGAGTTCCACCACGTGATCGACTTCGAGGAGCGGATGCCCCCGGTCGGTCACATCAGCGGGCTGGCCCGTGCAATGCGGGTTCTCGCAGTGGCCTTTGCTCCGGCCCAGGACGACACGGCGAGCGGCACGGGAGCGTGGCGGAGTCTGCCTCGTGCGGGGGATCCGCGTCCCGTGGGATTTTGCTTCGTGCCGCTCGATCAGGCGGCAGCCGCGCTCGTACTCGGCTGCCGTGATGAGCCATTGCTCCGGCTCTCTCTCCGCCGGGGTGGGGAGGCCCGTCGTCTCGACGTCGGCCAGACCGACTTCGGCGAGAAGCGGTGCGCAGTCGAGGTCGTCGAAGTAGGTGTCGACCAACTCGTCCAGCACGGCAAGGCGGGTCACCTCGGAGTCCCGGAGCCGCTCGTACAGCGGCTCGACAAGACCGCCGACCGGTTGGTTGGCGGCGAACCAGCGGCGCACCTGCGCGTCCCCGTGAGCGGTGGGCACAGGCTCGGTGTAGTCACGCAACGTCCAGAGGCCGGCGCGGTGGAGGGCCGCGACGGGGTAGTCGGGGCGTGGCCGCTCGCTCCTCATGCCGTGCCTCTCCAGGAGGGCCTTGACGGCCTTCTCGGTGTCCGACCATGGAAGCAGCCGGGGTTCGCCGCGCACGGCTCGGCCCATGGCCCACAGCAGGGCGATGGGCTGATACAGGGCGGGCTGACCGGAAGAACGGTTCACAGTGAGATGAGTGACGCGGTCGACGAGATCGTCAGCGGCGGGGCCGGTCACCGAGCGTTTCGCCGGGACGTCGACGACGTCGAAACCGAGGCGCCTCAGCAGTCCGGCGGCGTGCGTCGCGCCACCGGAGAAGTCACTCGCAGCCAGTGGTCGCCGATCGGGCAGATAGCCGTGTGCGGCACCGACGATCGCCTTGGAGTCGTAGTGCTCGCCGTCGTACGACAGCAGATAGCGGCGGGCCGGCTGGAAGCCGTGGAGCTTGAGGAAGGCGTCGCGGCCGAGCCGGTCGCATTCTTCGATCGCCTTCACGACCTCGCGGTGTGTGATGTCGGTGAGCGCCATGCCGGGAACACTACGTGAGGGCACTGACACTGCCCCTGGGTGCCGGGCGCGCTCTCGGTGAGTGGGGAATCCGGCCCGCGTCCGCGCCGTTGACTGTTGTGGTGCGTGGTGCGTCGATTGATGTGCCGATGGAGGGGCGGCCGGTGCGATTTACGGGTGCGCGCGCCGGGGCCCGTCATGCCGCCACGGAAGGGAACACGCCTTGAAGCAAGCGCAGTTGACCATTGCCGGTGACGACATCGCGTTCGTCGAGTCGGAGGGTACGGGGCGGCCCGTGCTCCTCGTGCACGGGAACTCCTCGTCCTCTCGGGTATGGCGGCCCCTGATGGCCGGGCCGTTCGGGCAGCGGTTCCGGTGTCTGGCGCTGGATCTGCCGGGGCACGGGACGTCGGGCCGGGCCCGACGTGCGGACGACTACGCGTTGCCGGGGTAGGCCGCGGTGCTCGCGGAGTTCGCCAGGGCGACGGGGGCCGAGGACGCCGTGGTCGTCGGGTGGAGTCTGGGCGGGCATATCGCGCTCGAAGCGGCGGCGGAGATGACGGGGGCGGCGGGGTTGGTGGTGTTCGGTACGCCGCCGGTCAGCGGTGCCGCCGAGTTCGGGCGGGCGTTCCTGCCGAATCCCGCCGTGAATGTGGGGTTCACCGCGGATGTGGATGCCGAGGCGGCGGAGTCGTATGCCCGGAGTTTTCTGGCTCCCGGGTCGGACTATCCGACGGACGAACTCGTCGCCGACATCCTCGCCACCGACGGCACCGCCCGCACCAGTCTCTTCGCGAGCCTCGGCAGCGGCCGGTTCACCGATGAGGTCGAGATCCTGGGTCACCTCACCCGACCCCTCGCCGTCCTGCACGGCGAGGGTGAGCAATTGGTCAGCCTCGACTATCTCCGCGAGATCGCCGTGCCGACGCTCTGGCACGGCCAGATACAACTCCTGGCGGGCGCCGGTCACGCCCCGCAGATCGAGACTCCCGAGGCGTTCGGGGACCTGGTCGGCCGGTTTGTCACCGAGCTTGGGTGAGGGTTGGTCTTCGTCGCCACGTACGTGGCTGACTCCGGCTTCCTCTCCCTGCGTCGGGACCGGGGCGCAAAACGGTAACTAAGCACTATGCAGTCGTAGTTGGAGGATTGTGTGCATCGCTAGCTTCCTCTCTACCCAGGTCTTTCGCCGTTGCGTGCCTGGGGGGCGGGTCGGACGGCTTCGGGGGGTCTGGGGGGGAGGAGGACCGAGGAGTCCTCGGAGGCGGCGGGCATCTCCGTCTCGCCGTCCGTCGTCCAGAGTGTCACCGCCTCGCCCGTCACCCGCTCGACCCCGCCCGAGGTCACGGAGCCCGCCACGCCGGTCGAGGAGGAGGCCGTACCTCAGGAGCCTGCCGGGGCCGCCGCGCTGTGAGGGGCGGAGCACGCCGGGACCGCACAGGTCACGGTCGATGCGTATGACTACGGGGCCGTGCCCGGGCCGGATCTCGCCCGCGACCGACGGTGACGTACGCCCGCTGAACCGTGGCACTCGGTACCCGGCGGGGAATTCGGTTGCGGTGGATCCCTGGGGCGGTTGTGGTGGTGGTATGAGCGGCTTCACGGGGCGGGCATGGCGCGGGCCGGCCGTCCTGGCCGCCCTCATGCTCGCCGCCTTCACCTTCAACACGGCCGAGAACCTTCCGATCGGGCTGCTGGAGCTGATCTCCGCGAGCCTGGACGTACCGGTTCCGGCGGTCGGGCTGCTGGTCACCGGGTACGGGGTGACGGTGGCCGTCGCGTCCGTGCCGCTCGCCCACGCCGTACGCGCGGTACCCCGGCGGCTCGTGCTGACCGGGGTGCTGGCCTCGCTGGTCGTCTCCAGTCTCGGCGCGGCGCTGGCCTCGTCGTACGGGGTGCTGCTCGCGGCGCGGCTGCTGACCGCGCTGGGGCAGGCGCTGTTCTGGGCGGTGATGGGGCCCGTCGCGGTAGGGCTGTTCCCGGCGCGGGTGCGAGGGCGGGTGGTCGGGGCGCTGTCCGTCGCCGGTTCGCTCGCCCTGGTGCTGGGGGTGCCCGCCGGGACCTGGCTGGGCCGCGCGACCAACTGGCCGGTGCCGGTCGCGCTGCTCGCGGCACTGGGGCTGGCCTCGCTGGTGACGATCGCCGCGCTGCTGCCCACGTCCCGCCCGGACGACGAACCCGCCGCCTACGGGACCGCCCCCGACCGGCGCCGGTTCGCTGTCGTCCTGACCGCGGGCGCCCTCGCCGCCACCGGCGCGTTCGCGGGCTTCACCTACATCGTCGCCTTCCTGGCCGACGTGAGCCGTTTCTCGCCCGGCGCGGTCAACGTACTGCTGGTCGTCTTCGGCGCGGCCACGCTGGCCGGGGTGACCCTCACCGGCGTCCTGCTCGACCGCCACCCGCGCGGCACGCTCACCGCGGCCGTGACCGTGCAGGCCGTCGGACTGCTCGGGCTGTACGCGACCGGCGGTCATCAGGTGGCGGCCGTGCTGTTCCTGTCCCTCATGGGCGGCGCCCTCGGGCCGGTCTTCATGACCACCCAGAATGCCATGCTGCACAGCGCCCCGGGCCGCACCGACCTCGCCCTCGCCGCCAACTCCGGCGCCTACAACGCGGGCATCGCCGGGGGCGCGGCCCTGGGCGGCCTGATCCTCGCCCACACCGACGTACGAGCCGCCTTCCTCGCGGGCGGGCTGCTGACGGCGGCGGCATGTGTGGTGCTGACGCTGCCCACTCCTACTCCGCGTGCCGGCGGACCGGGGAGCGGGGGCGTGGGCTAGGCGGCGCCCCCGCCCCATTCCCCCCGCCCCATTCCCCCTGCCCCATCCCCCCGGCCCCATCCCCCCGGCCCCTTACCCTCCCCGCCTCACCACATCACCGGCAGCTCGGACAACCCCTTGAACATCGCCTCCGCCTTCCACTTCAGCTCCTCCTCCGGTACCGCCGGCTTCACTCCCGGCAGTCGTTCCACCAGCGTCGCCACCGCCACCTGGAGTTCCAGCCGGGCCAGCCGCGAACCGACGCAGTAGTGGACGCCGTGGCCGAAGCTGAGGTGTGGGGCCTCGGGCCTGCGGTCCAGGATCAGGGACTCGGGGTCGTGGTACACCGACGGGTCCCGGTTGGCCGCCGACATGTCCACCAGCACCGGCTCCCCGGCCCGCACCAGCACCCCGCCCAGCTCCACGTCCTCCGTCGCGTACCGGCAGAAGTTGATCCCGTTGAACAGCGGCACGTACCGCAGCATCTCCTCCACCGCGACCGGGATGTCCTCCGGGTGCTCACGCAGCCGCGTCAGCCACTCGGGGCGGCACAGCAGCAGATAGGAGAAGTTGGAGATCTGGTTGTACGTGGTGACGAAACCGGCCACCAGCAGCTCTGCCGTCAGATCGAACACCTCCTGGTACGTCAGGCGCTCCTCCTCTTCCTGCGCCCGTACCAGCGTGCTGAGCAGGTCGTCGCCCGGCTCGCCGCGGCGCAGTTCGACCAGTTCGCCGAGGAACGTGGCGTACGCCTCCGACTCCGCCATGAGGACATCCAGCGGCACACTGTGCGCCAGCAGGGTGTTCAGCCACTCCTTGATCTTGCGGTGGTCGGCCTTCGGCACGCCCAGCAGATCGCAGATCAGGGTGATGGAGAGCGGGAAGGCGTAGTCCTGGACGAGGTCGCCGGGCGGGCCCTTCTCCTCCAGCCGGTCCAGCAGCTCCGTCGCGATCTCCTGCACCCGGTCGCGCAGTTGGTCCACCCGGCGCACGCTGAAGTGCCGGGCCAGGACCTGGCGCAGCCGGGTGTGCTCGGGCCCCTCCGTGGACAACAGGCCGCCGCTGATGGACAGCGGGCGCATCCGCGGCTGGTCGCGCTGGGCCCCGGCCGCCAGGCTGAACCGGGGGTCGGCCAGCACGAACCGCGCGTCCGCGTACCGGGTCACCAGCCAGGCGTCCTCCCCGTACGGCAGCCGGATCCTCGGCAGTGGCCCGTCGCGCAGTTCGGCGTAGTGGGGCGAGAGGCCCAGGCACTCAGGGGAGGCGAACGGGTAGCGGAGCGGTGAGGGGCATTCGCTCATCGGGGGTTTCGTCCTTTTCATCGGGGCCGACGGGGATGACCACATGGGTCGGCAGAGGGGCGGAGGTGTCGATGTCTGCGGTGAATGTCCTGCCGTCGTCGCGGCAGATGAACTGCATGACGTGCCGGCCCGCGGCGGCGGCCCGGATCAGGCCACCCGTGGTGGCCCACACGCCGGAGATATAGAAGTTCGCGAGGCCCGGAAGCGCCGGACCGTACTTCTTGATGACCTCCTCCATCGTCTCGCCGCTCTCCACGAACGGCTGCCAGCCGAGGACGGTCCCGTCGTAGTTGCCGGTGTAGCGGACCTGGGTCAGCGGGGTGGACAGGTCCCGGACCGCCACCGCGTCCTTCAGGCCCGGGAAGCGCCGGTCCAGGAGGTCCAGGAGCGTGTCCCTGACCTGGTGTTTCTCCTCGTAGTACGCCTTTCCGCGGCGCACCGGAAGGGTGTGCAGCTCGGTGCCGCCGCGGCGCCGGGTGCGCTGCTCGGGGCCGTCGCTCAGCGCCCGCCAGGGTTCGACATCGCTGAAGTAGGTGACGTACAGGACGGTGCTCCGCTCCGGGGACAGCTCCGGGTAGTGCACGCTGCGGAACTGCACATTGATACTGGGATGGCGGATACCGGTCAGCCGGGCCGCCTCCTCCTGGGTGAGCAGATACGTCGTGCAGGGGTCGCCGGTCGGGAAGGGTCGGCGCAGGCCGAGGAACAGGGCCACATAGCCGGGGAAGACCATGCCCGGCTCGTCGATCACCTTCGTGTACAGCCGCCGGTACTCGTCGGTCAGATAGCGGCCCTTGAGCAGCTTCATGGTGGTGTGGTGGCCGTCAGCCGCCGAGACCACGATGTCGGCGCGGACCTCCCGCCCGTCACTGAGCCGCACGCCCACCGCGCGGTCGTCCTCGACGAGGATCTCCTCGACCTTCGCGTTGTAGGTGACCTCGCCGCCGAGCCGCCGGTAGCGCTGCTCGATCGAGGTCGCCAGGCCCAGCGAGCCACCCTCCGGCACACCGGCCGACAGATTGGCGTGCGCGGCCAGCTGGAAGTAGAACGGCAGCACGGGGAACGCCGCGTGCTTCTCGTAGAGGACGAAGTTGAACGCCTCCCGCAGCAGCGGGTCCTGGAACTTCGCGGAGTAGTCCGTCATCAGGACGCTGATCGACTTGCGGATGACATTGAAGTACGGGAGGAACGAGGCGAGCATCCGCAGCCGCTCCGCCCGGCCCATCAGCCCCACCGGCTTCAGGAACGGATACGTCGCCAGGGCGGCGATGAACTTCCGCAGGCCCGCGCAGAAGTCGCGGATGTGTTTCGCGTCCGCCGGGGAGATCTCCAGCAGATGGGCCTGGAGGCGGTCCGGGTCGGAGTAGAAGTACACCACCCGGCCGTCCCGGCCGCGCACCACGTTGAAGACATCGAAGTGCCGCATCTGCTTGCCCTGGAGCGCGCCCAGCTCCAGCCAGATCTGGTGCATCTCGTTGCCCGGACCGCTGCCCAGCAGCCAGCTGACACAGCAGTCGAAGGTGAAGTCGCCGCGGTCCCAGGCGGTGCAGCAGCCGCCCGGGATCTCGTGCATCTCGAAGATCCGGGTCCGGTAACCGTTCATCTGGGCGTAGCAGCCGGTGGACAGTCCGCCCAGCCCCGCCCCGATGATGATCATCGTCTGGCGGGGGCCCCCGTCCGGCTCCGTCCCGCCCCGCTCCGGTGCCGGCACGCTCGTCTCCGTATCGACCGTGTTCATGGTGTTCATGGTGTTCGTCAAAGCCCGCTCACCTCATGCCCTGATCGAGCTGGGGCAGATCGCCCAGCTTCCCGGCGTGCCACGGCTCGCCGCCCGTGCTCTCCCACGCGCGGAACGGCAGACCCCATTCCGCGCACAGGTACTGAGCGACGAACCGTCCGCCGGCGGCCGTCCGCACCAGCCCGCCGCCCGTGAACCACTGACCCGCCAGCGACAGCCCCGCCAGCCCCGGCAGCCGCAGCCGGTCCTTGTCGATCAGCCCCTGCACCAGATCGTCGGCGTTCGTGAACGACTTCCAGCCGAGGATCGAGCCGCCCAGATTGCCGGTGTAGCGCTCGGTGGTGACCGGGGTGGCCACATCGACCACCTCGATCCGCGCGGCGATCCCGGGATAGCACCGGTCCAGGAAGTCCCGTACGAACCGGGCCGCCTGCTCCTTGCCCGCCCGGTACGCCTTGCGGTCGGTACGGCGCAGTGTCTTCCAGGAGTCGTAGTCGCTGAAGTATGTGCAGTGGATCAGCGACTTGCCGGGCGGCGCGAGGCCGTCGGAGAACCGGGAGCGCAACTGCACCACCAAGTTGTTCTGCATCATCCCCGGCAGCCGGGCGCTGTCGGCGTCGGAGAGCAGATAGGTCACGCTGTGCGCGGCGTCCGCGTCGATGTCCCCGTCGAACCCGACGAACACCGACACCAACCCCGGGTACACGTTCTCCGGGCTCTTCGACAGCGTCTCGAAGAGCCGTCTGACCCGGGAGCTGGAGTACTCCCCGCCGAGCAGCCGGTCCAGGGTGGTGACGCCGTCGCAGGCCGCCACCACATGGTCGGCGTAGTGCCGCTCGCCGCCGCGCAGCTGAACGCCCACCGCGCGCCCGTCCTCGACGAGGATCCGCTCCACCCGGGTCCGGTAGTCGATCCGGCCGCCGAGCGAGGTGTAGCGCTCCTCGATCGACCGGGCCAGGCCCAGTGAACCTCCCTGCGGGAAGCCCGCGTTGGACCGGTGCGCGCTCGCCATGTTGAACAGGTACGGCATCAGCGGGAAGACCTCGTGGTCCTGGAAGAAGATGAACGGCAGCGCCCGCCGCAGCAGCGGATCCTCGAAGCGGGCCGCGAAGTCCTCCATCGAGGTGGCCGCCGCACGCCGCAGCAGATTCAGCTTGGGCAGGACCTTCCGGGCCGCCCGCGCCTTCTCCCGCAGTGTCAGCAGCGGCGCCGGTTTCAGGAACGCGAACATGTCCAGGTCGGTGAAGCGCCGCAGGTCCCGGCAGAACGACCGGATCAGCCGCTCGTCCCCGGGCGACAGGCCCAGCAGGTGGTCTTCCAGCCGGTCGGGGTCGTTGTAGAAGGCCACCGAGCGGCCGTCGGCCCCGACGACCGTGTTGAAGACGTCGAAGTTGCGGATCGTCTTCCCGTCCAGCGCGCCCAGTTCACGCCAGACCTGGTTCGCGTCGTTGCCGGGGGCGGTGCCGGTCAGCCACTCGATGCAGTAGTCGAAGACGTAGCCGTCCCGGGACCAGGCCGTGCAGCAGCCCCCGGGCAGCACATGCTTCTCGAAGATACGGGTCTCCATGCCGCTCATCTGGCCGTAGCAGCCGACGGAGAGCCCGCCGACGCCCGCTCCGACGATGATCACGCGGGGCCGCTGTCCGGGGACCCGCGGCCGTACGCCCCAGGGCGCCCGCTGGCTATTTCGCATGCGGAGCCGCCCCTTCGGTCACACCGGCCGACGCCTGCTCGCCCGCGCCGACCCGGGTCAGCTCGCCCCGCGGGCTCGCCGTCCGCTCGATCGCCGGCGCCTGCGGCTGCTCGACCACGGAGGGCCGGGTGAGCACGTTGGGGGCCGGGGCACTCCGGCCGTGCTGCGCCGCCCGCTCGGCGGTCCGGTCGGCGGTCCGGTCGGCGGTCCGGTCGGCGCCTTGATCGGCCGTCGGCTCGGCGGTCCGGTCGGCCGTGGTCTCGGCGCTCCGGTCGGCCGCGGGTTCGGTACTCCGGCCCGCCGCAGGCTCGATGGCCCCGCGGGCCGCCGGTTCGATGGCCCGGTCGGCCGCGGGTTCGATGCTCCGCGCGGCCACCGGCTCGACGGCTCGGTCCGCGGCGGGTTCGACGCCCCGCCCTCCGGCAGGCTCCGCCGCCTGCCTGGCAGCGGGTTCCCTGCTCCGCCCGGCGGCGGGCTCGACCGCCTGCCCGGCGGCGGGCTCGGCGGCCCGGTCGGCAGTGGGTTCCATGCTCCGCCCGGCAGTGGGCTCGACGGCGCGCCCGGTGGCGGGCTCGACCGCCCGGTCCGTCATGGGCTCGATCGTCCGGGCCGCGACGGGCTCGATCGCCCGGTCCGCCACCGGCTCGCCCGTCAGCTCGGTCACCGGCTCTTTCCCCAGCCGGCTCCCCAGCTCACCCGCCGGCTCGCTCCCCGGCCGGCTCCCCGGTTCCGCCTCCCGCTCGCTCCCCGGGCATTCCGACCCGCCCTCGACCACGACCACCCCGGTCAGCACCTCGCGCACCAGCCCCGCGTTGTGCTCCACACACCCCGGGTCGAGCATGTCGGCATGGGTACCGGCCCCGCGCAGCACCTCGGTGCGCACCGCCGACGATCCGTGCCAGGTGCCGCGCTCCCCGGCCCCGTAGAAGGCCACCTTCTGCTCGTCGGAGATGACGGTGATCCGCGCCCCGACCGCGCCGATGTTGGGGGTACGGCCGCAGAAGTCGATGTAGCCCCGGGCCTGTTCCAGCGTCTCGCGGGCCACCGCGTCCGACCCCGTGTGCTTGCGCAGATGCTCGCGCAGCTCCCGTTCGAAGGCCGCGATGTGCTCCGGCCCCGGCGCGAACCCCCGGTCGATCCGGTACGAGTCGAGGATCACCACATCACCGACCTCGCGCCCGCGCCGCTCCAGCTCCTTGGCGACCTCGAAGGCGAGGTTCCCGCCGAGCGAGTAACCGAGCAGCGCACAGCGGCCCACCGGCCGCAGCGCCTCGACCAGGTCCGCGTACCGCACCACCTTGTCGTCGTCGGCGAGATAGTTGAACGCCACCAGCTCGTACTCCGGGAGCTGTTCGGCCAGGCGCCGGTACACCAGCCCGTGCCCGCCCGCCGGAGGGAAGCAGAACACCGGCTCGCCCGCGCCCCGGTGGAAAGACAGATACGGCTGGGCGCCCGGCAGCCGGCCGGTGACGATGTCCTCGACCGTGCGGGCCATCCCGTGCAGCGTCGTCACCTTGAAGAGATGGCTGACCGGGATGTTCACCCCGAACTCGCCCTGGAGGCCGTGGATCAGCTCGATCAGCTTGATGGAGCTGCCGCCCGCCTCGAAGAAGTCGTCCTGGAGACCCGCCGACTCCACGCCGAGCAGCAGCCGCCAGTGATCGGCCATCCGTGTCTCGTACAGCGTCACCGGTGGCTCATGGGCCTCCTCGCCGGTGACGAACCGGGGCTCGGGCAGCGCCGCCACATCCACCTTGCCGTTCGCCGTGAGCGGCAGCGCGGGCAGCTCCGTGAAGGAGCCGGGGATCAGATACGTGGGCAGCCGCTCGCCCAGATCGCGGCGCAGCTCCCGCCAGTCCAGCCGCTCGCCGGGCACGGCGACCCCGTACGCGCACAGCGTGTTCTCGCCGCGCCCGTCCGGCCGGACCACCACCACCGCCCGCTCCAGCGCGGGCCACCGGGCCAGCTGGGACTCGATCTCGCCGATCTCCACCCGGTGCCCGGCCACCTTGACCTGCGAGTCCACCCGGCCCAGCAGATGGACCCCGCCGCCGGTGTCCCAGCGGGCCAGATCCCCGGTCCGGTACAGCCGTACGGTCCTGCCGTCCAGGTCGCGGACGGTGAACCGCTCGGCGGTCTGCGCCGGGTCGCCGAGATAGCCGAGAGCGACCTGCGCCCCGCCGATCCACAGCTCACCCGCGACCCCCGGCGGCACCGGCTCGCCGTGCGCGTCGAGGACGTACACCTCGGACCCCGGCAGCGGACGGCCGATCGGCACCATGTGACCGGGCTCCAGGCCGTCCGCCGGACCCTCGAAGTACGTGCTGTCGATCGTCGCCTCGGTCAGGCCGTAGGAGTTGACCACCCGGGTGCCCGGACCGCACAGGGCGCGCAGCCGCTCGTACTCCGCCACCTTCCAGGTGTCCGAGCCGACCGCCAGCAGCCGAAGGAAGTCCAGCCGGACGCCCTCGCGCTCGCAGTGCGCCATCAGCCCGCGCACCACGGACGGCACGAACTCGGCGCAGTCCACGCCCTCGTCGCGCATCGCCCGGTACAGCCGGTCGGTGTGGAACAGCAGCTCCCGCCCGACCGGCACCAGCGTCCCGCCCGAGCACAGGGCGCGCACCAGGTCACCGGTGAACACGTCGAAGGCCGGGCCGGCCATCTGGAGATGGACCCGCACCTCGTCCCCGAGCCGATACTCCTCGTGCCAGGCGGCGTACGCGGCGGCCAGATTGCGGTGACTGACCTGGACCGCCTTGGGGCGGCCGGTGGAACCGGAGGTGTAGATGACGTAGGCCGGGCTGTCCATGCCCACGGTCGGCTCCACCGCGCCCGCCGGTCCCACCCCGTCGGTCACATCGGGCGCGCCGGACAGCTCCCCGTACGTCACCACCCCCGCCCGGCCCGCGAGCCGTTCACCCCCCGGGCCGTCGACGACCGTGTACGCCGCCCCCGCGTGCGCCACCAGGGACGCCAGCCGGTCGGCCGGGTTGCCCGGGTCGAGCGGCAGATACGCGCCGCCCGACCGCAGCACCGCCAGCAGCGTCACGATCAGCTCGGGCGACTTCTCCATGCAGACGGCGACCACCGCGCCCTCGCCCACCCCGAGCGCCCGCAGCCGGCCGGCCAGTGCGCGGCTGCGGCTCTCCAGGCCGGCGTAGGTCAGCGACCCTCCCGGCCCGCCGTCCCCTTCGGGCATCCGCACGGCCACCGCGTCCGGGTGCTCCTCGGCGACCCGGCCGATCAGCTCGTGCACCGGCATCCCCGGACCGTCCGCCCGGCGCCCGGCGCCGCTCCACTCGCCGAGGATCTGCCGCCGCTCGGGGGCCGCGAGCAGTTGCAGCCGGTCCGCCGGACGGTCGGCCGGAGCACGGGTGAGGGCGTCCAGGAGCTGCACGTAGTGCGCCGACAGCCGGCGCATGGTCTCCGGCAGGAACAGGTCGGTGTTGTACTTGAAGACACAGTGGAAGCGGCGGTCGGCCTCGTCCTCGTACACCGACAGCGTGAGGTCGAACTGGCCCTCCTCCTCCGGCAGTTCGATGTACTCCAGGCGGTAGCCGTACTTCTCGGTGGCCACCTTGTGGGTGAGCAGGATGAACATCGCCTGGAACACCGCCGACCGGCTCGGGTCGTGCTGGAGCCCCAGCTCCTCCACCAGCAGCACGAACGGGTACTCCTGGTTGTCGAGCCCGCCCAGCACCACCTCACGCACGCGCGCGAGGAGCTGTTCGACGGACGGGCCGTCGCCCAGGTTCACATGCAGCGGCAGCGGGTTGACGAAGTAGCCGTAGACCGAGGAGAACTCCTCCTGGGTGCGGCCGGTCACCGGGCTGCCGACGATGATGTCGTCCTGCCCGGAGTAGCGGTGCAGCAGCACGTAGTAGGCGCTCAGCAGCACCATGAACACCGTGACGTTGTGCGCGCGGGCCACCTCGTGGACCCGGGCGCTCAGCTCCTCGTCCAGCACGAAGAACTCCGACGCCCCGTTGTGGGTCTGCACCGGCGGGCGCGGTTTGTCCACCGGCAGGTCGAGCACCGGCACCTCGGCGGGCAGATGCGCCTTCCAGTAGTCCAGCATCCGGCGCGCCTGCGGACCCGCCAGGAACGTGTTCTGCCAGTTCAGGAAGTCCAGATAGCGGGCGGAGACCGGCGCCAGCTCGGGCGTCCGGCCCCGGCGCAGCGCCTCGTAGACCGCGAGCAGCTCCTCGATGAACGTGAACGTGGAGATCGCGTCCGAGATGATGTGGTGCACGGCCTTCATCAGCACCCACCGGTCGTCGCCGCGCCTGAACAGCCGCAGCCGGATGAGCGGATCGCGCTCCAGGTCGTACGGCTTGCGGTACTCCCGCACGATCAGCGCGTGGATGTTCTCCCACGCCATGCCCTCGACGTCGAACAGCGCGGTGTCCTGAAGCAGCGCCGCGTCGGCGGCGGGCGCCACCCGCTGCACCGGCTGCCCGTTCTCGTGCGTGAAGGTGGCGCGCAGACTCGGATGCCGCTCGATCAGCGCCCGGAACGCCTCGAACATCAGCTCGGGGTCCAGGGCGACCCGCACCTCGACCGCCCCGCCGATGTTGTAGGCGAACCCGTCGGGGTTGAGTTGCTTGAGGAACCACAGGGCCTTCTGGTTCTGGGTCAGCGGATGCCGTGACACATCGTCGAACAGCTCCACCGCCGCGCCGCCGCCCACCGCGTCCACACCCTCCGTGACCAGCTCCGCCAGCCCCTCGTGCAGCCGCTCGATCAGCTCACCGACCGGGGCGCCGCTCAGCAGCGTCACCACGGGCAGCGCGAGCCCCAGCTCGGCGTGGACCCGTGAGCGCAGCTCCATCGCCAGCAGCGAGTCCAGGCCCAGCGCGCCCAGCGCCGAGGACAGCTCCACCCGCTCGGCACCGACCCGCAGCACGCCCGCGACGACGGCCGTGAACCGCTCGGCCACCAGCGCCCGCCGCTCCGCCTCCCCGGCCGCGCCGAACGCGTCGAGGAAACCGCTCTGCTCGCCCGGCCCGCCGCCCGGCCCGCCCGCGGCGGCCAGCTCACCGACCAGCGGCGGCGGCGCCGGATACCAGGCCAGGAACACCGGCCAGTCCACCACCGTGGCCACCAGCAACTGCGCCCGGTCCTGCCCGATCACCCGCTCCAGCACGGCCATCCCGGCCTGCGGTGACAGGGAACTCATACCGCGGCTGACCCGGTAGTGCTCGATCAGCCCGAGTTCCTCGATCATGCCGGTGGCCCATGGCCCCCAGTCCAGGCTCAGTCCGGGCAGCCCGCGCGCGCGGCGATGGTGCGCCAGCGCGTCCAGGAAGGCGTTGCCCGCCGCGTAGTTGGTCTGCCCGGCGGTGGTCAGCAGCGCGGCGATCGAGGAGAACAGCACGAAGTGGTCGAGCGGCTCACCCGCCAGCTGCCGGTGCAGGGCGTACGCGCCGAGCACCTTCGGATCGTGGACGGCCTGGAACGTCTCCCGGTCCATGTCGGGCAGCAGCGTGTCCCGCACCTGCCCCGCCAGATGGAACACGCCCCTGACCGGCGGCGAGTCCAGCCGCCGGTACTCCGCCAGCCAGGCGGCCAGGGCCTCCTCGTCGGCGACATCCAGCGGCGCGAGCACCGGCTGCGCCCCGAGCCCCTCCAGCTCCCGTACGAACGCGACGGCCCGGCCCGCCGCCGACTCCGGGTCGGTCTCCCGCCACAGCGCCCGCTCGGGCAGCCGGGTCCGGCCGACCAGGATCAGCCGCCGCGCCCCCCAGCCGACCAGCGCCCGGCACAGCAGCCGCCCCAGCGCCCCGAAGGCACCGGTCACCAGGTACGCCCCGTCGGCCCGCAGCCGCAGCGGCAACGGCCGGGTCAGCCCCTCGACCGGCGCGAGCCGCCCGGCGAACCGCCGCCCCCCGCGCACCGCGACCTCGTCCTCCCCATCGGCCGCCAGCACCTCCCGCAGCAGCGCCCGGGCGTCCGCCCGCCGGTCCCGGCACCCCGCGTCGAGGTCGATCAGCTTCCCCCGCCGCGCGGTCAGCTCCTGCTGCCACAGCACCCGCCCGATACCCCACGCGGGCGCTCCCAGCGGCTCGACCACATCCTCCGGTACGACGGCCTGGCTGCCCCGCGTCACGATGTGCAGCCGCGTACCGCCCGGCAGCGCCTGCGCGAGCGCGATCAGCGAGTAGCCGCAGTCACCGGAGAGCTCCCGCACCTCCCCGGCACTCGCCGTCGCGTCCAGCGCGGGCAGATCCAGATTCCACAGATGCACGACCTGCTCGTACGGGCCCGTCCCCGCCGCGTCCAGTTCCCCGAACAGCCGCTCCAGATCGGCGGCGTGCCCCGGCCGTACCGTCGACTCCCGCCGATCGTCCGCCAGCCGGTAGGCCGCCCCGGGGCGGACCAGGTGGCACCGCCCGCCACGCTCGGCGATCAGCGCGGCCATCGCGTCGGCGACCCCGTGCGCGTCGGCGAGGAGGAGACAGGCGGGGGCGGTGGGGGGCTCGTGGGGCTGGTCGGGCTGGTGGGTTCCGTCCGGCCGGTGCGTTTCGTCCGGCCCGTGGGTTCCGTGTGGCTCGTCCGGTCGGCGCGTGCCGTCCAACTCGCGGGACTGGTCCGGCCCGTCAGTTCCGTCCGGCCCGTGCCTTCCGTCCGGCCGGTGTGGCCTGCCCGGCCCGTGTGTGCTCGGTGCGGCGCTGGTGCCGTCCAGCCCGTGTGCGCCGTGCGCGCCGTGTGCGCTGCTCGTGCCGTCCGGCCTGTGCGGGCCGTGTGCCCCGCCCGTGCCGCCCGTCCCGAGCATCCCGTACGTGCCGTCCGTGCCCTGCGTCCCGTCGCTGCTGTCCGTCTCCGAGGGCAGCTCCACCCAGCCGATGTCCGCCAGCCAGGAGTCGACCGTGCTCAGGCTCACCGCCGCCGACGCCTGCTCGATGTCGGCCGCGCGGAAGCCGCTCACCCGGCCGAGCGGGGCGCCCTCGTCGTCGTGGACGGCGATGTCACCGGTCAGTTCGCCGTCCGCCTCGCGGGTGACGACGGCGTGCGCCCAGATGGGGCGGTCGCCGACGGCGGCCATCCGCACCTCGGCGATCGACAGCGGCAGCCGGATGCCCCCCGGCCCGCCCTCGCCCGCCAGCAACTGCGGGGTGAGCAGCGCCTGGAAGCAGGAGTCGAGCAGCACCGGATGCATATGGTGTCCGGCCGCGTCGTCGCCGATCGGCCCCGTCGGCCGGATCCGGGCCAGCGCCTCACCGGGCCCGATCCACACCTCCTCGATGCCCTGGAACGCCGGCCCGTAGTGATACCCCAGCTCCGCGAGCGCGGCATAGCACTCGGGGCCGTCCAGCCGCCGCAGCCCCCGGGCCCGTACCGCGTCGGGGTCCAGCCGGCCGGGGCCCGCCGCGCGCTGCCCGGACCGCACGACACCGCGCGCGTGCACGGACGGCTCCCGGCCCTCCTCCGCGTGCACGGTGGCCACGGTGAACCCGGCGTCCTGCGGCGAGAAGGACAACTGCACGGTCGCGGACGCGCCGGAGCCCTCCGGGCCGTCCTCGGACCCGGCCGCCAGGAACAGCGCCTTGCGCAGCTCGACATCGGCGATCACGGCCTCTGTGCCGCCGGTCATCGCCCGTACCGCCTGCGTCGCCATCTCCACATAACCGGCCGCCGGGAACAGCGCGTTGCCCTGAATGCGGTGATCGCGCAGATACGGCAGCGCCTCGACATCGAGCTTCGCCTCCCAGACCGGCTCGGCGGTCGCCATCCGGCGCCCCAGCAGCGGGTGTTCACGGTGCCCGAGCCGGATCTGCTCGACCGGCGCCGGCTCGGTCCAGTGCCGGTCGCGCCTCCACGGGTAGCGGGGCAGCGGCACGGTCCGGCCACGCGGGTGCAGCGCCGCCCAGTCGACGGCGACACCGAGGGTGTGCAGGGCAGCGAGGGACAGCGTGAACCGCTCGCGCTCACCCTCCTGACGCCGGATCGACGGCAGACTGCGCCCCTCGGCCCCCCGCGCGTCCAGGCACTCGGCGATCGAGTGCGCCAGCACCGGGTGCGGCCCGATCTCCAGGAACAGCCCGTAGCCGTCGTCCGCCAGCCGGTCCACCGCGTCCCGGAACCGCACACTGTCCCGGACATTGCGCCACCAGTAGTCGGCGTCCAGCTCCGGCCCCTCGGCCCGCCCCTGGACCGTCGCCGCGAGCCCGCCCGTCAGATACAGCGGCACCCGTGCCGTCCCGGGCTCCAGCCCGGCCAGCGACGACAGCAGCTCCTCCTTGATCGGGTCCATGCGCGGGCTGTGGTACGGCACCCGGACACTGAGGAACCGCGCGAACTCCCCCTCCGCCCGCAGCGCCTCCTCCAGCTCCGCGAGCGCCTCCTCGTCCCCGGCCAGGGTGATCGCCGTCGGGCTGTTCACGGCGGCCACCGACACCCGGTCCGCGTACGGCGCCACCCGCCGCTGGGCCTCCTCCTCCGACAGGCTCACGGCGAGCATCGACCCGGTGCCCACCAGCTTCTGCTGGAGCCGGCTGCGGTGCACGACGACCGTGACCGCCTCGCGCAGCGTGTAGACCCCGGCCTCGTGGAAGGCGGCGACCTCACCGGTGCTGTGCCCCACGATCGCGTCGGGCCGCACCCCCCGGGAGCGCCACAGCGCCGCGAGCCCCACCTGGACGGCAAAGTTGGCGGGCTGGGCCAGCCAGGTCTCGGCCATCTTCGAGTCGGCCTCGTCGGCGGCCAGCTCCTCCACCAGGGACCAGCCGGTCAGCTCCCGGATCTCCCGGTCACAGCGCTCTACGGCCGCGCGGTAGACCGGCTCGGTGGCGAACAGTTCCCGGCCCATGGCCCACCACTGCGGGCCCATCCCGGTGAACACCCAGACCAGCCGCGGATCCTCCCGCCGCTGGCCGGTCACGACCCGCGGATGGGCCGCCCCACGCGCCGCGGCGCCGAGCGCCTCCGCCAGCGCCTCGGGCGAGTCATGGACCACGCACAACCGTGCTTCGAGGTGCTGCCTGCGCCGGGCCAGGGTGTACCCGACATCGGCGAGCGCCGCACCCCCCGCGATCTCGTCCCGGATCCCGGCGGCGGCTTCGGCCAGCAGCTCGGGATCACGGGTCGTCAGCGGAAGCACGGAGTAGGCGGGCACGGCGTGCAGGGCGAGTACCTCGGACACGGCAGGTACGGCGGGCACCTCGGCCACGGCCACCCCCGCCGAGGTCCCCGTCTCCGCCGCCACGGTCGCCCCCGCCGGGACCTCCGTCCCCTCCGCCTCCCCGGACACAGGTGCCGCCTCCAGCAGCACATGCGCGTTCGTCCCGCCGAACCCGAAGGAGTTGACGCCCGCGCGGGCGGGCCCCTCGTGCGCCGGCCAGGCGACCGCGCGGGTCGGGATCTCGTACGGCAGTGCGGCGAGGTCGATCGCGGGGTTGAGCCGGTCGAGGTTGATGTGCGGGGGGATCGTGCGGTGCTTGAGGCTGAGCGCGGTCTTGATGAGTCCGGCGATCCCGGCGGCCGACTCGGTGTGCCCGATGTTGGTCTTGACCGAGCCCACATAGCAGGCGGCGCCGGGCTCGCGCCCGATGGCCAGCGCCCGGCCCAGCGCCCCGGCCTCGATGGGGTCCCCGACCGGCGTCGACGTCCCGTGCGCCTCCACGTACTGGAGGCTGCCGGGCACCACACCGGCCTCGGCGCACACCCGCTCGATCAGCGTGACCTGCGCGTCCGCGCTGGGCACGGTGATGCCCTGGGTACGGCCGTCCTGGTTGACGCCGCTGCCGATGATCACGGCGTGGATCGGGTCGCCGTCGCGCACGGCGTCGTCGAGCCGCTTGAGGGCGACCAGGCCGACGCCCTCGGCCCGCACATAGCCGTCGGCCGACGCGTCGAAGGTGCGCGAGCGGCCGTCGGGGGAGAGGAAGCCGCCCTTGGTCTCGGCGATGGTGTACTGCGGCGCCATGTGCAGCAGGGTGCCGCCGGCGAGCGCGAGCCCGGTCTCCCCGCGGCTCAGGCTCTGGCAGGCCAGATGCACCGCCACCAGCGAGGAACTGCACGCCGTGTCGAGAGAGACGCTGGGGCCGCGGAAGTCGAAGCAGTACGAGATCCGGTTCGACACCATCGTCATCATCGTGCCGGTCGCGGTGTGCGCGGCCAGCGTCTCGAAGCCGAGGTCGGCGAACTGGAGGATCTTGTAGTCCAGGGTGAACGCGCCGACGAACACGCCGACTTCGGTGCCCGCCAGCTCGCCGGGCTTCTGCCCGCCGTCCTCCAGGGCCTCCCAGGCCACCTCCAGCAGCTTGCGCTGCTGCGGGTCCATGTGGGCGGCCTCCCGGGGGCTGATGCCGAAGAAGGCCGGGTCGAACTCGTCGAACCCGTCGATGTACCCACCGCGCCCGCCCACCAGCCGGCCGGGTTTGCCCTTGTCCCGGCTGGCGAGGGTGGTGATGTCGTACCGGTCTCTCGGTGTCGGGGTGATGCAGTCCTTGCCGTCGATCAGGTTCTGCCAGAACGTCCGGTGGTCAGAGGCGCCACCGGGCAGCCGGCAGCCGATTCCGATGATCGCGATCTTGTCGCGGGGGACGGCGTTGCATGGGTCCGACATGGCCGAGTCCTTGATGTGTCGTGGCGTGAGCGGCACGCCAACAGGGGTGGTGAAAGGGCAGGGCGACGGCCCGGCCGCGGCTGAAGCGGACCGCGGACGGGCGGAAGGGTTCGTACGGAGCGCGCGGGGATGGTGGGTCGTCGCGTCCGTACGGAGGGCCTGGCGAGGTCCGGAACGGATCCGGCGGATCCTGGGTGAGCCGCGGGTCCGGAGCAGGTCAGCGGGCTCCGGCGTGGCGCGGCGTCAGCTCGCGGGGCCTCGCCAGGCCTGGACGTGACTGGCGAGAACGGCCTCGGTCCTGGGGAAGGACTCGGGATCGCTCAGACCCACGGCGCGCGGCTTCCGGTCCGGATGCCAGGTGTAGCTGCCGAATATTCGGTCCCACACCGCCAGGTCCGAGCCGTAGTGGCCGGCCTCCGACAGGTCCGTGCTGTGGTGCAGCCGGTGCTGTTCCGGCCCGGCCAGGATGTGGTTGAGGCGGCCCAGGCGCACATCGATGTTGGCGTGGATGAAGTAGCCCTGGGTGATGACGAAGAGGCCGACCGCGGCCACGGCGTCCTGCGAGAACCCGAGCAGGCTCAGCGCCAACTGCACACCGGTCTGGGCGAGCAGCACGTCCACGACATGATTGACGCCGTTGTTGGCGACATTGACCTTCTCCGGCACATGGTGGACGCCGTGCAGCCGCCACAGCCAGCGGTTGGTGTGGCCGAGGCGGTGCACCGAGTAGCTGACGAGCGAGCCCACCAGCAGGGCGAGCGGGATCTCGGCGGCCAGCGGCAGCCCGGGGCGGGCCGGTGACAGCACGCCGACGAGCGCGACCACCAGGAACTGCGCGGTCACGCTGCCGAGCACGGTGAGCACGTAATAGACGCCGTACCAGCCCCATTCGACGCGGCTGGGGTGCCAGGAGCGGTCATAGGGGATGAGCCGCTCCAGGAGCACGAGGTAGCCGATGACGCCGTACTGGAAGACCGTGGTCGTGAGCGCGCGGTCGAGGTCCCAGGAAAGCACCGCGACGGCCGTGGCGACGGTCGCCAGCAGCAGCACGGGGTAGGCCACTCGACGTAATAACACGGACGACCAACCCCCCTCCCGAGACCCCGAGTTCCTCTTTCTCGTACGTGCCCCCGGCGACCGTCGGTAATCATTTCACGACTAAGAGTGATTGTATGACTTTCCGTTACCGTGGGGACGCTCGGTAGTCGTCTGTTCACAGCGGGCTAGGATCGCGCCATGGTGACGGCTCGGGCGGCTCTGGTGGCGGGAATCCGCGCCGTGCTCGTCCTGGCCCTCGCGCTCTGTTCCGTCCTGCACACGCTCCCCGACGACAGCGCGCACGCGGCGTCTCCCGTCCTCGCCGCCGCCTCGGCGTCGCCCTCCGGCGAACTGCCGCACCAGCCGCACACCCCGCACGACGCCGACCACTGCGCGGCGGACATCACCGTCCGCACCACCGAACAGTCCCCGGAGGGCCCGCCCTTCGGCGCGCTGGCCCTCGCGCTGCTCGGCGACGCCGGGGCCGTCGCCCTCGTACCGACCCGGCCGCGGCGTGCGGCCCGCGGGCGGTGCCGCGGCCGTACGGCGCTCGCCCGCACCTCGCGCTGGCGGATCTAGCCCCTCGCCCGCGGCCGGACCACACCCCGGCCGCCGCGCACCCATGACCGGCAGCAACACGATCACCCGTACCAGTACGGCGATCCGTGCTGCCCGCTGCCGTACGCCGCCGCAGCGGCGAGCCGCCGCAAACCGCCGTCATGGGGCGCGAGATGACACCGCACAGGCGACCGTCGTCATCGACCGAGCGAGAGCGAACACACAGGCATGCAGTCATCGACCACGACCACCCTCCTCCCGGGCCGGTCGGCCCTGTCCGGGCTGGTGGGCAACACCCCGCTGCTGTGGGTGCCGGAGCCGCCCGACCCGGCCGGGCGCGGGTTCTGGGCCAAGCTGGAGGGGTTCAACCCCGGCGGCATCAAGGACCGGCCCGCGCTGTACATGGTGGAGCGGGCGCGCGCCCGGGGGGAGTTGCGGCCCGGCGCCCGGATCATCGAGTCCACCAGCGGCACCCTCGGCCTCGGCCTGGCCCTGGCCGGGACGGTGTACGGCCATCCCGTCACCCTTGTCACCGACCCGGGCCTGGAGCCGTCCATGACCCGGCTGCTGACGGCGTACGGCGCCCAGGTCGACATCGTGCCCGACCCGCACCCCACCGGCGGCTGGCAGCAGGCCCGCCGTGAGCGCGTCGCCCACCTGCTGGCCCGGCATCCCGGCTCCTGGTGCCCGGACCAGTACGGCAACCCCGACAACGTCGCCGCCTACACCCCGCTGGCCCTCGAACTCGCCGCCGCGATCGGCCATATCGACGTCCTGGTGTGCAGCGTCGGCACGGGCGGGCACTCCGCGGGCGTCGCGCGCGTCCTGCGCCAGCTCCACCCCGAGCTGAGTGTCGTCGGCGTGGACACCACCGGCTCGACCCTCTTCGGGCAACCCGCCCGCCCCCGCCTGATGCGCGGCCTCGGCTCCAGCATCCACCCGCGCAATGTGGCCTACGAGCAGTTCGCCGAGGTGCACTGGGTCGCCCCGCACGAGGCCGTGTGGAGCTGCCGCAGGCTGGCCGCCGCCCACTACGCCACCGGCGGCTGGAGCGTCGGCGCGGTCGCGCTGGTGGCGGGCTGGCTGGCCCGCACCAGGCCCGCGCACACCCGGATCGCGGCCGTCTTCCCGGACGGCCCGCAGCGCTATCTGAGCACGGTCTACGACGACGACTACTGCGCCGCCCACGGACTGCTGGACACCCCGCCCGCGCCCGAACCGGAACTGATCGGCAGCCTCGGCGAGAAGGAGGTCACCCGCTGGACGCGCTGCACGGAGGTGGTCGATCCGCTCACCCTGGAAAGGACCGAGGGGACGGCCGCCGCCACCGGGGCGGGGGAGACGGGCCGGTGAGGGACACGCTCCGACAGTTCCGTTCCCACGACCGCGCGGTCCGGCTGCTGATGGTGAACCAGTTCACCATCAACCTCGGCTTCTACATGCTGATGCCGTACCTGGCCGCCCATCTCTCCGGCACCCTCGGCCTGGCGGGCTGGATCGTCGGACTCGTGCTCGGCGTGCGCAACTTCAGCCAGCAGGGGATGTTCCTGGTCGGCGGGACGCTCGCCGACCGGTTCGGGTACAAGCCGCTGATCGTCGCCGGATGCCTGCTGCGGACCGCCGGGTTCGCCACGCTCGGCCTGGTGGACTCGCTGCCCGCGCTGCTCGCCGCGTCGGCGGCGACCGGGCTGGCCGGGGCGCTGTTCAACCCGGCGGTACGGGCCTATCTGGCGGCCGGCGCGGGAGAGCGCAGGGTGGAGGCCTTCGCCCTGTTCAACGTCTTCTACCAGGCGGGCATCCTGCTCGGCCCGCTGGTCGGGATGGTGCTGACCGGCGTCGACTTCCGGGTCACCTGCCTGGTGTCGGCGGCGGTGTTCGCGGTACTGAGCGCCGTACAGATCCGCGCGCTGCCCGCCCGCCGGGGAGCGGTGAAGGAGAGCGGGCCCGAAGGCGTCCTCACGCAATGGCGGGGCATCCTCGCCAACCGCCCCTTCCTCCTCTTCGCCGCCGCCATGACCGGCTCGTACGTGCTGACCTTCCAGGTCTATCTCGCGCTGCCGCTGGAGGTGCGGCGGCTCGGCGGGGACGGGTCCGGCGGGACGGTGGCGGTGGCGGTGCTCTTCGCCGTCTCCGGGCTGGCCGCGATCGCCGGGCAGACCCGGGTGACGGCCTGGTGCGCGGCCCGGTACGCGCCCGGCGCGGCGCTCGTGCGGGGGCCGGCGGTGATGGGGCTCGCCTTTGTGCCGCTGCTGCTCGCGACCGCCGTGCCGGTGCCGGAACCGGGGGCCGGGCGGTGGCTGCTCGCGGCGGTGCCGCCGACGCTGGCCGCGCTGCTGCTGGCGATCGGCACGATGATCGCGTACCCGTTCGAGATGGACACCATCGTCCGGCTGTCCGGGGACCGGCTGGTCGCCACCCACTACGGCCTCTACAACACCGTGTGCGGCATCGGTATCACCGTCGGGAACCTCGCCACGGGCGCCGCCCTGGACGCCGCCCGCTCGGCCGGGGTGCCCGCACTGCCGTGGCTGGTGCTGAGCGGGCTCGGGGCGGGGTGCGCGGGGGCGCTGTACGGGCTGCATCGGAGTGGGCGGCTGGCAGCGGGGGCCAGCGTCACGCCGGTGCCCGTCTGATGGCGGGCCGCGCGGTCCTCAGGAGGCCCGTTCGGTGGCGGGGCCCAGGGAACGTTCCAGCACCCCGGCCAGGTGGTCGGTGAAGACCGCGCGGGCGTCCGGTGTCAGGGAGCGCAGGGCGACCAGGGCCGTGATGGCGACGTCGCACAGCTCCGCGCGGACGTCGTCCCAGGTGTGGCTGGTGCCCTTGCGGGGGTTGTGACCGGTGGCGCCGATCGCCGCCTGGGCGACCTCGCCGACCTCCTCCGACAGCTTCAGCAGACCTACCAGCAGCAGCTCCCAGTCACCCTCGCGGCGCTCATGGTTCAGCCAGGCGTGCAGGGCGTCGACGGCCGTGAAGAGGTCGTCGGCCCCGGGTGGGGGGGAGTTCGGTTCGCTGTCCCGTTCGCTCATGGAAGGCAGCCTGTCATGACTCCCGGCCGCTACTCCCCGTCGTACGGCGGCCAGGCATCGCCCCAAGCGGCGTCCCGCGCGGCCTTGTAGAGGTCGCCGTGGCGCTTGGTGACCGTCGTGCGGCGGAGCTGTTCGTCGGCCTCGCAGAGGTCCAGCAGCACCTGGCCCTTGCGGATCTGCGGCTTGCGGACGACGCGGGCGGGGGCCGGTGCGGCCGGGAGGCGGGTGGCGGCGACGTAGGAGAACTTCTCGTCCTCGTACGGCAGTGAGCCGCCCTTGACCTGGCGGTGCAGGGAGGAGCGGCTGACCCGGGCGGCGAAGTGGCACCAGTCGCTGCCGGGCACGATCGGGCATCCGGCGCTGTGCGGACAGGGCGCGGCGATCCGGAACCCGGCCGCGATCAGCTGTGCGCGGGCGGCGAGGACGCGGGTGTAGCCGTCGGGGGTGCCGGGTTCCACGACGACCACGGTCTGCGCGGCGGTGGCGGCGTCCAGCAGCCCGGCGCGGGCGCTCTCGGTCAGCTCGCCGAGCACGTAGGAGACGGTGACCAGATCGGCGGCGTCGATACCGAGCCCGGACCCGATCCTGGCCCGCTGCCAGCGGGCGTCGCGCAGCTCCGGGCGGGCGGCGGCCAGCTCCCGGCCGAGGGCCAGCGCGGGCTCGGCCCAGTCCAGCACGGTGACCGGCCGGGTCCCGTCCCAGGTCGCGCTCACCGCCCAGGTCGCGGCGCCGGTCCCGCCGCCCACATCGACATGCGTACGGGGTGCCCAGCCGGGCACGGCATCGGCGAACGCCGCGAGGGCCGCGCTGACCGCCGCGAAGGTCGCCGGCATCCGGTAGGCCGCGTACGCCGCCACGTCCGCCCGGTCCCGCAGCACCGGCGCGTCGGTCGGGGTGCGCCCCCGGTACACGGTGATCAGCCGCTCCACGGCCTGCGCGGCCTGCCTGGACGGCAACCCGTCGAGCAGCCCGGCGAGCGCGGCACGGAGGGAGTCGGCGGCGGATTCTGGGGCGTTCACCGTGCGATTCTCTCAGGCGGACGATGATGGCGGGGACCGGTGGCGGGAGCGGGGATGAGTGTGCGGCTGGCGGCGTACGCCGTGTGTGTCGAGGGCGGACGGGTGCTGGTCGCCCGTCATGTGTCGCCGAAGGGTGAGAGCACCTGGACGCTGCCGGGCGGCAGGGTCGAGCACGGGGAGGACCCGTTCGACGCCGTGATCCGGGAGGTCGCCGAGGAGACCGGCTGCGAGGCGGTGGTCGAACGTCTGCTGGGCGTGGACTCCCGGGTGATCCCGGCGGCCGAGCGAGCGGTGCCCGGCCTGCCCGACCACCAGAACGTCGGCGTCTTCTACCAGGTCCGGATCACCGGCGGCCACCTGAGGCCCGAGCCGGACGGCGACATCGCCGAGTCGGTCTGGACCCCGGTTCCCGATGTCGCCCGTCTGCGCCGGTCCTCGCTGGTCGACATCGGCCTCGCCCTGGCCCGGAGCCGCCCGGCGACCGGCCATGTCGCAGGGGTCCCGGTCGGCGGCCTGATCCAGCACTGACCGCTATCGCCGCTGCTGTCCGGGGAGGAGCCCCCTCACCCACCCCGCACGGCCCGGGCCAGCCGGGTCCCCGCCGCCGCTCTCGGGCGGCTGTCGGGTGGTCTGCGGACGGGGTGGACGGTGTTGGCCAGGAGGATCAGGAAGGTGTCCGTCGCCGGGTCCAGGACCAGGGACGTACCCGTGAAGCCGGTGTGACCGGCGGCGCCGTGGCCGGAGAGTTCGCCCATGAACCAGGGCTGGTCGAAGGCGAAACCGAGGCCGGGCGGGGTGAGCAGGAGGGCGACGAACTCGGGGCCGAGGATGCGGGCGGGGCCGTACGCGCCGCCCGCGAGGAGGGTGCGGCACAGGACGGCCAGGTCGCGGGCGGTGGAGAAGAGGCCCGCGTGACCGGCGACGCCGCCCAGCGCCCAGGCGTTCTCGTCGTGGACCTCGCCGCGCAGCATGCCCCGGTCGGCCTTGGCCCAGGGGCGGCGCTGGTCCTCGGTGGCCGCCGCGCCGGGGCGGGGGCCGAAGCCGGTGGCGGTCATGCCGAGCGGGCGGGTGATCCCGTCCCGGACGAGGGCGGCGAGGCCGTGGCCGGAGACCCGTTCCAGGATCTGCTGGAGGAGCAGCATGTTGAGGTCGGAGTAGCGGTACACGCCGGGCGCCCCCACCGGGACCTCGGCGCGCAGCAGGGCCTGGCGGGCGGCGGCGTCGGCGCAGTCGTACAGGGGGGCCTCGGGGCGCAGCCCGGAGGTGTGGGTGAGGAGCTGGCGTACGGTCACCCCGCGCCGGGCGACCGCCCGGAACTCAGGGAGGTAGGCGCCGACCCGGGCGTCGACGGCCAGGTTGCCCCGTTCGATCTGCTGGACGGCCGCGACGGTGGTGCACAGCTTGGTGAGGGACGCCACGTCGAAGGGGGTGTCGACGGTCATGGGGACCCGCCGGTCCGGCGGGAGTTCGACGCCGGTGCCCGTCCTCGGGTCGTACGCCCGGTAGCGGACCGCCAGGCCCGCCGCCTCCCGTACCGCGACCACCGGGCCGCGCCCGGCGACCACGACCGCGCCCGGAGCCCAGGGGTGCTCGCCCCGGGTCAGGGCGCGTACCTCGGTCACGAGCCGGGCGAGTTCGCCCGGGTCGAGCCCGGCGCGCTCGGGGGTGCCGTCGCGCAGTCGCTGTGCGCTCAGCTCTCCTCCCGCACGTGCGTCGTGCGTGCCCGGCGGCTCCATGGGCCGCACATACCCGCGAACGCGCCCACCGCGAGCAGGGCTGCCGCCAACTGGACGACGGCCATCGGGACGGCGGTGTCCTCACCGGCCACCCCGACCAGCGGCGAGGCGATCGCGCCGATGAGGAAGGACGACGTACCCAGCAGCGCGGAGGCGGACCCGGCGGCGTGCTTGACGCGGGTCAGGGCGAGGGTCTGCGCGTTGGGCAGCGCGAGGCCCATGGCCGACATCAGCACGAACAGGCCGGCGGCGACCGGCACCAGCCCGACCTCGCCGAACACGCCGGTCGTCATCAGCAGCAGCGCGGCCGACGACAGGACGACGATGCCGAGGCCCACGCCCAGCACCCGCTCCAGCGACACCCGCCCGATGAGGATCCGTCCGTTGATCTGTCCGCAGATCACCAGCCCGATGGAGTTCACGCCGAACAGCAGGCCGTAGGTCTGCGGGGAGGCGCCGTAGATCTCCTGGACCACGAACGGCGAGGCCGCGACGTACGCGAACAGCGAGGCGAAGGCGAAGCCGCCGGCCAGCATGTATCCGGTGAAGGGCAGGTCGGTGAGGAGTGAGCGCATCGCGCGCAGCGCCTCCCCGACGCCGCCCGCGTGCCGCCCGGCGGGCGGCAGGGTCTCCGGGAGCCTGGCCCAGACGATCAGCGCGAGCAGCACTCCGACGACCGTGAGGACGACGAAGACGCCCCGCCAGTCCGTCGCCCGCAGGACCTGCGCGCCGATCAGCGGGGCGATGATCGGGGCGACGCCGGAGATCAGCATCAGGGTGGAGAAGAAGCGGGCCATCTCCACCCCGTCGTACAGATCACGTACGACGGCCCGCGCGATGACGATCCCGGCGGCGCCCGCGAGTCCCTGGGCCAGCCGGAAGGCGACGAGGGTCTCGATATTGGGGGCCACCGCGCACAGGGCGGTCGCCAGGACGTACACCGCGAGGCCGATGAGGAGCGGGCGGCGGCGGCCCCAGCGGTCGCTCATCGGGCCGACGATCAACTGCCCGAGCGCCATACCGGCCAGACACGCGGTGAGGGTGAGCTGCACGGTCGCGGCGGGCGCGTGCAGCGCGTCGGTGACCTCCGGGAGGGCCGGGAGGTACATGTCCATGGCCAGCGGGGGTGTGGCGGTGAGTCCGCCGAGGATCAGAGTGACCAGCAGGCCGGTACGGCGTGCGGCACGGACGGGCGACCGCGGTTCGGGCGCGGTCGCCTGTCTGAGATCCGGTATGTGTGCCCGGCTTTCGGGCATGGTGGTTCCCCTCCCTAGGTGTGCGGTGCCGTCCCTATGCTCTCAGCTCGAACAGCGTGCGAAGCTTCGTGAGGATTTCTGTAGGTGACGGGGCGAGCGGGAGTGAGGACGAGCGGCGATGACGGCTGACAGCGTGCGGTGGGGGATTCTGGCGACCGGTGGGATCGCCGCGTCCTTCACGGCGGATCTGGTGGACCTCCCCGACGCGGAGGTGGTGGCGGTCGCCTCGCGCTCCACGGAGTCCGCGAAGGCGTTCGCGGAACGGTTCGGCATCGCGCGGGCGTACGGCGACTGGGGCGCGCTCGCCGCCGACGAGGACGTGGACGTGGTGTACGTCGCCACCCCGCACGCGGCGCACCGGGCGGCGGCCGGGCTGTGCCTGGCGGCCGGGCGGAACGTGCTGTGCGAGAAGGCGTTCACCCTGAACGCGCGCGAGGCCGGGGAACTGGTCGCGCTGGCGCGCGAGCACGACCGCTTCCTGATGGAGGCCATGTGGATGTACTGCAATCCGCTCATCCGGCGGCTGAAGGCGCTGGTGGACGACGGCGCGATCGGTGAGGTGCGCACGGTGCACGCCGACTTCGGGCTGGCCGGCCCCTTCCCGCCCGCGCACCGGCTGCGCGACCCGGCCCAGGGCGGCGGCGCGCTGCTGGACCTGGGCGTGTACCCGGTGTCCTTCGCGCATCTGCTGCTCGGCGAGCCGGCCGGTGTCACGGCGAGCGCGGTCCTCTCCGACGAGGGCGTGGACCTCCAGACGGGCGCGGTACTGACCTGGGACGGCGGGGCGCTGGCCACCCTGCACTGCTCCCTGGTCGGCGCCACCGCCACGACCGCGTCGGTCACGGGCGCGCTGGGCCGCATCGACGTCCCCGGCGGCTTCTTCAACCCCGAGCGCTTCGTGCTCCACCGCGCGGGCCGTGACCCCGAGGAGTTCGCACTGGCCCCGGCGGACGGCCCCCGCAACACCCTCAAGCACGAGGCCCGCGAGGTGATGCGCGCCCTGCGGGCCGGGGAGCGGGAGTCCCCGGTGGTTCCCCTGGAGGGCACCCTCGCGGTGATGCGGACGCTGGACAGGATCCGGGGGCGGGTGGGGGTGCGGTATCCGGGCGAGGGCGAGTAGCGGGGGCGTTTCTATTGGCGGGACCGGCGGGACCGGCGGGGGCGGCGGGGGCGTTTCGGCCGGCGGGGCCGGCGGGCGTTCCTGGGCCACCCAGACCGCCTGGACACCGCCCGGGATCGTCCAGGTCGCCCTGGCCGACAGCCCTGACGCCCTCAGCGGGCCGGGGCAGGCAGAGGGGCGTCAGCCCGGCGCCCCGCCTCCGCGGCCTCCGTCGCCTCCGCCACCCCTTCGTTTTGGATGGTGACGGGCGCGGCGCGGCCCGGTCCCCGTACCCTGCGGCCTCATGGATGCCATGGGAACTGCGAAGCACCCCCACCCGGACGGATCCCGGATCGCGGTCGTGACCGGCGCGGGTTCCGGGATCGGCCGCGCGGTCGCCGCCGAACTGCTGCGGACCGGCTGGTCGGTGGCGCTGGCGGGTCGGCGGCCCGAAACCCTGGAGGAGACGGCGGCACTCGTGCCGGACGCCGACTCGCTCGTCGTCCGCACGGACGTGGCCCGGCAGGAGGACGTGGCCGCGCTGTTCGACGCGACCATCGGCCGGTACGGGCGACTTGACCTGCTGTTCAACAACGCGGGCACGTTCGGGCCCGGCGGGGTGCCGGTCGAGGAACTGTCGTACGACGCCTGGCGGCATGTGGTGGACACCAACCTCAACGGGGCGTTCCTGTGCGCCCAGGCGGCCTACCGGCAGATGAAGGAGCAGGACCCGCGGGGCGGCCGGATCATCAACAACGGCTCGATCAGCGCCCACACCCCGCGCCCCCGCTCGGTCGCCTACACCGCCACCAAGCACGCGCTGACCGGCCTCACCAAGTCCCTGTCCCTGGACGGCCGTCCGTACGGCATCGCCGTCGGCCAGATCGACATCGGCAACGCGGCCACCGACATGACGGCGCGCATGCAGTCGGGGGTCCTCCAGGCCGACGGCTCGGTCGCCCAAGAGCCGGTGATGGACGCCGCCGATGTCGCCAGAACCGTACGGCACATGGCGGAACTGCCACTGGAGGCGAACATGCAGTTCGTGACCGTGCTGGCGACGGGGATGCCGTTCGTCGGGCGCGGCTGAGCGGGGTGGCACACCGTCACCGGGCCTCGCCCTTCACAAGCTGCACAAGCGGAGTCATTTGGTCCGGGCTATTGCGGCCGGTGACGCGCCTATGCTCAACTCGTCTCCACCAGAGCTTCACACTTGGGGGACCGGGCTTCCGTAGTCGGCCCCAAGAGGGCGCCTTCCGTAGCCCGCTCCGAGGGGGGAGGCGGCCGTCCCGCGCCCGGAAGGGGGTGGACCTCGCGAGGGACCGCGAGGTGCGCACCGGATCGCGGGACGGCCGCGCCAACCCGGCGGCTCTGGTCGCTCCGCCCGTTCCTGTCTCTCCGTCCGCTCCGGGTTCTCAGGCCTGGCCCGTCTCGAAGCGTGAGATGTGGCCGTCCGGTTCGACGACGAAGCTCCAGCGGGTGCGCATCTCGCCCCATGTGTCGTTGCGGTAGCCCGCGATGAGCGAGCGGCCGTTGTCCGACTCGACCTCCAGATGGCCGTGGGAGGAGAAGATCTCCCGGTCGATCCAGTCGTCCAGGTCCCGGTCGGAACCGTCGTCCGCCATCGTCGCGTCGGGGGTGAGCAGCGCCATCAGGGCGTCCCGGTCATGGGCGTTCACGGCGGCGACGAACGCGCGGACGGCCGGATCGCTGAGCTTGGCGGTCTGAATCGTCATATCGGCCAGCCTCACACCGCCCACCGGCCCTCGCCACCCGAACGCCCACCGGCCCCGCAACTCGAACGGCCACCGGCCCCGCCACTGGAACGCCCACCCGCTCCGCCACCCGAACGGCCGCCGGGGCGGGGCGGCCCGTCGGTCCCGATGCCACGGTGTACGGATATCGGGATATCGGGACATCTGGGTATCTCGCTACGGATCCGTACTCACCGGGAGCCACTGTGACCTGCTACGACCGACGTGATCTGGGCCTGCTGCTGCTCCGGCTGTCCACCGGTGGGGCGCTCGCGGCGCACGGCACGCAGAAGCTGTTCGGCTGGTTCGGAGGGCACGGCATCGAGGGGACCGGCCGGTACATGGAGTCCGTCGGTTACCGGCCCGGCCGGCAGAGCGCGGCCGTCGCGGGCCTGTCGGAGGCGGGCGGCGGGGTGCTGCTGGCGCTGGGCCTGGCGACCCCGGCGGCCGGGGCGGCGGCGGCCGGGGCGATGGCGGGCGCGACGGCCGTGGACGCCCCGAACGGCTTCTTCGTGCAGGGTGGCGGCTACGAGTACGCCGCCGCCCTCGGCCTGGCCGCCACCGGCCTCGCCGTGTCCGGCCCCGGCAGGCTGTCCCTGGACCACGCCCTCGGCCACACCCTGGACCGCGGCTGGATGGTCCCGGCCGCCTTCGGCGTCACCACGGCCGCCGCGGCCGTGGTGATCGGCCTGCGCACCCGGCGGCTGCGGCGAGGGACGGAGGGGGAGCAGGGGGCGCTGTTCGAGGAGGGGCAGGTGGTGGCGGGGGAGTAGGGGAGTAGGGGGAGTAGGCGGACTGGAGGGGGAGTCGGGGCCGGCGGCTATGACCCGGTGGGCTCTCCTTCTCGGCCTTCCTGGGCCGCCTGACCCTCCTGGCTCGCCTCGTCCGCCGGGCCTTCCTGTGCTTTCCTGCCCTCCTGCTGCTTCTCCTTCAGCTTGCGCAGCAGCTCCCGCTTCTGGGCCTGGGCGTCCAGGCCGGCGCCCACCGGGGCACCGGACTTACGGCCGCGCAGGGCCGAGCGGCCGAGGTGGGACCGGGTGCCGCCGACTCCGAGCATGTTTCCCGAGTTACGACTCATGGGGCCACTCTCTCTTTCTCCGTCATGGGCGAGACGCTCCGTCTCGCCTTTTCCGCGTCTTCAGCATTCGCGAGACGCTGCGTCTTGTCAACCTGATAAATTCAGGCCATGGCAGCCACCAAGCCCACCCCCGACGCCTCCCGCCGCAGCGAGAAGTCCCGCCGTGCGATCTACGCCGCCGCCCTCGAACTGGTCACCGAGGCGGGATACGCCAGGACCACCATCGAGGGCATCGCCGCCCGCGCCGGAGTCGGCAAGCAGACCATCTACCGCTGGTGGTCCTCCAAGGCCGACGTCCTGATGGAGGCGTACCTCGACCTCGCCGACCAGACCGCGGAGCAGACCGCCGATCAAGCCGCCGATCAGGCCGGTGCCGACCCCGCCCCCGGCAACTATGCCCTCCCCGACACCGGAGACCTCGCCGCCGACCTGAAACTCGTGCTGCGCGCCACCGTCGACGAACTGCTCGACCCCCGCTTCGAGGTCCCCTCCCGTGCCCTGGCCGCCGAGGGCATCGCCGACGCGGCGGTCGGCCGGGAGGTCGTCGCCAAGCTCCTCGAACCCTCGCTCCAGCTCTACGTCCAGCGCCTGCGCGCCGCCCAGCGCGCCGGTGACGTACGCCCCGACCTCGATCCCCGGATCGCCCTGGAGCTGTTCGTCTCCCCGCTCGCCCAACGCTGGCTCCAGCACACCGCGCCCATCTCCTACGACTACACGGACACCCTGGTCGACTACGCACTGTACGGACTCGCACCCCGCTAGGGAGCGCCCCCGGCCGCCCCACATCGCCCTGGACGTCACTCCGTACATCACCCCGCCCGTCACCCACACGGGCGCCGCGCGGCGCCCCGTAAATCCCGGCAAGGCACCCGATGCCACCCACTTCCGATGCACCCCGGATGTCTGCTCCGCACCCCCGGAGCGCGCGATGGTGGGACCATAGGGCATGCTGTCCGCACAACGGCGAGGGCGAGGGGATAGATGAGCGCGGAGTTCGGCGGCCGTACCGGCCGGCAGGGCAAACTCGCCCAGTGGCTGCACAAACGCCGCCCGAAGGGGACCGCCGCCGACGTCGGCGGTCGGGAGTCGCTGCTGCTCGCCGCCGCCGCCGCGGGACTGCCGCTGGCCCCCGCCGCGCACCCCGCCCCCGGCTACCGCTGCTCCTGCGACCGGGTCGGCTGTCCCACCCCCGCGCGGCACCCGGTGTCATTCGCGTGGCAGACCCAGTCCACCACCGACCCCGCCCAGATCGAGCGCTGGGCCCGCCACCAGCCCCAGGCCAACTTCATCACCGCGACCGGCATGGTGCACGACGTGCTGGACGTGCCGGTCCAGGCCGGGCGCGAGGCGCTGGCGGGGCTGCTGGCCGCGGGCATCGACGTCGGCCCGGTCGCCGAGAGCGACGAGGGGCGGATGCTGTTCTTCACCCTCACCCGGGGCACCCCCGAGGACGAGGACGAGTGGTGGCCCTGCGAGCTGGACAGCCACCCCGAGACCCGGGACGAGCACCCCGGCCTGCGCTGGCACTGCCGCGGCTCCTACGTCCTGGTCCCCCCGGCCCGGCTGCTCGGTGACGGCCACGAGGTCCGCTGGATCCGCGGCCCCGAACACCCGCTGCCCGACCCGCTGACCCTCCTGGAACACCTCACCGACGCCGGCGCCCGCCACCCCGACCCGTCCGGCCCGGACCACCCGTCGGCGGCCTGGCCCCTGCATCGCTGAACCCTCTCCGAGAGACGGTCACCTTCCCCGCCGGCCGTGCGAGGGCGCCCTTCGGCCCGCCCACAGGCCCGCCCACCGGGCCGCTCCAGCGGTCGCCGCCCGCCCGTCCACCGGAACCCGGCGGGCAGCGCACCGCGCCCCCGGCCGCCTCCTACTCCCCCTGCGCCGAAGTCAGCCCCTGGACGCGCCCGAGGATCGTCACCCGCTGGTCGCCGCTGGCTCGCGGCGGGGTCAGGACCACCTCGTTGGAGACGAACTCCATCGTCAGGGACTGTTTGATCTCGCCCTTGGTCAGAGCCAGGACGGCTTCGTCCGGGGTGGGGACCGAGGAGCCGGTGTGGGCGGTCTGCTTCTCGAAGTGGCGGGTTGCGAAGAACACCAGCGCGCCCCCGTCCGCCGTGCGCAACGCGAGCGGCGCGTAGTCGCCGCCGGTCAGCGGCTCGTCGATGTACTGGGTCGCCAGGCCGGGCCGGGTCGCGTTCTCCGCCCGCTGCTCGCGCCAGCCGGAGGTGTGCGGGCCGGCCGCGAAGGTGTCGCCGCCGTCCTTGAGGTACGTGGCGTAGTCCTGGCTCAGGTCCTGCGGCGGTACGGCCAGTCCGGCCGAGTCGGCCGGGACCGGTTCGGCCCAGCCGTCCGCGTCCTTCTTGAACGCGGGCACCTCGCCCGGCGCGACCAGGGTCAGGAAGGCCGCCTCCCAGGGCTGGTCCAGGGCGTCGCGGGTGAACACGAACAGCCAGCGGCTCTCCCCGCCCTTGTTGCCCTGCGCGTCGGCCAGGAACCAGCGCGGCCAGCCGGCCTTCTTCGGGATGGTGAACCGCGCGTCCGACAGCGTCAGCGGCGCGTGGTCCGGGTTGCCCTGCGGACTGCCCGCCCGGCCCGCCGTCAGCCGGGCCGCGTCGATGTCCGAGAGGGCGCCGGTGACATGACCGGCGTCCAGCGAGGTGTCGTACGCCTTGTCGGCCGCGTTGTGAGGCTCGCTGTCAAACATCTGGACCCTCACGCGGGCCGCCACGGTCGGTGGGGGGCGC